>DATKPX010000371.1:0-6343 GCA_035523855.1 Allostellaceae bacterium | reverse complement strand
TGGCGGGTGATGTTCTGGATCGGATTGCTGCCGGCGATCCTGGTCTTCTACATCCGCCGCCTGGTGGAGGATCCCGAGGTCTTCCGCTCCGCCGAGCGGCGCTCAGGCTCCCCCTTCGCCATCTTCTCCCGCGAGCTGCTGCTCACGACTTTCCTGACGGCGCTGCTGGGCACCGGCCTCCAGGGCGGCAACTACGCGCTCATCGTGTGGCTGCCGACCTATCTCAAGGTCGCCCGCGGCCTCTCCGTCCTCAATACCGGCGCCTACACCATCGTCTTCACCGTCGGCGCCTTCGTGGGATTCATCACCTGCGCGCATTTCTCCGACATCTTCGGCCGGCGCGCCGCCTTCACCTTCTTCTCGGTCTGCGCGGCGGCGCTCTGCGTCGCCTATACCGCGCTGCCGATCAGCAACGATTTCGTGCTGCTGCTGAGCTTCCCGCTCGGATTCTGCGCCCATGCGGCGATCTGTCAGATGGGCCCGTTCATGACCGAGCTCTTTCCCACCAGCGTCCGCGCCACCGGCCAGGGCTTCGCCTACAATGCCGGCCGCGGCATCGGCGCCATCTTTCCGCTGCTGGTGGGCTATCTCTCGACGGTGATGCCGCTCGGCTATGCGATCAGCATCTTCGCCATGATCGGCTTCTCGCTGGTGGTGGTCGCGGCCCTGCTGCTGCCGGAGACCAAGGGCCGGGAGCTCCTCGCCTGAGGCGCCTCAGCGCAGCGCCGCCGGCTTGAAGCCGAGGACCCGCTCGAAGCGCTCGGCATAGCGCGGCCAGGCGGCGGGATTGACCAGGCGCGGCGGCACCGCGCCGGCGAAGATCTCGATCCACTGCTCGGCGGTGGCCTCGGCGAGGTCGTGCAGGGACTCCTCGGTCATGCCGGCGTTGTGCGGCGTCGCGATGACGTTGTCGAAGGCGAGGAGCGGATGGTCGGGCTGCGGCGGCTCCTGCAGGAAGACGTCGAGGCCGGCGCCGGCGATCCGCCGCTCCGCCAGCGCCGCGGCGAGATCATCCTCGCGGTGGATGCCGCCCCGCGCGGTGTTGACGAAATAGGCCGTGGGCTTCATCAGCGCGAAATGCGCGCGCCCCAGCATGCCCAAGGTCTCGCTGTTGCGCGGGCAATGAACGGAGACGAAATCCGAGCGCCGCATCAGCTCGTCGAGCTCCACCTTGATGCCGCCACGCTCGGCCACCTGCTCGGCGGTGAGGTAGGGGTCGGAGGCCAGCACGGTCATGCCGAAGAGGCCGCGGCAGAGCTCGGCGGTGCGGGTGCCGATCTGGCCGATGCCGATGATGCCGACGGTCTTGCCGCGGATGTCATTGCCGGTGAAGCGCCAGCGGTCGCTCACCGGCGACGCCCGGAGCGCGCGATCCGCGACGCCGATCTTCTTGGCGAGCGTCAACATCAGGCCGAGAGCGTGCTCGGCCACCGCCTCCTTGTTGAAGCCGGACTGGTTGCAGACGATGACGCCCGCCTCCGTGCAGGCGTCGACGTCCACCATGTCATAGCCGGCGCCGCTGGAGCAGATCGCCAGCAGGCCGGGGCAACGCTCGATCAGCGCCCCGTTGCCGAACCACGGCTCCGAGAGCTCGCCGCGCGGCTGGATCTGATAGCCGTGGGCGCGTGACATCTCCGGCCAGTTCTCGCTCTGCGGCGTGGCATAGCGCAGGCGGACGAGCTCGATCTCGGGCCGCGCGGCCAGCGTCTTCTCGGCGATCGGATCGAAGAACTTCTCGAAATAGGCGAGCCGCTTCACGTTGGCGATACCCGGGGTCGCGCGCTGAGGTGCCATCGCAGACCTTGTCCTCCCTCACTCCGTCGTCGCCGCTTCGAGGCGGCGGATCCGTCAGTCGAAACCGTAGAGCCTCGCGGCGTTCTCCACCAGGATGCGCTGCCGGATCGCCGCATCGGGCGCCCAGGCGCCGAGCAGATCCAGGAGATCGCCGTCATCGGGCATGTAGCCTTCGAGGGTGGTGTGCGGCCAGTCGGTGCCCCAGACGCAGCGCTCCGGCGCCTCCTTGATGAAGCGCTTTGCCAGCGGCTCCACATCCGCATAGGGGTGGCCGGCGAGCGAGGCGCGATAGCCGCAGAGCTTCACCCAGCAGCGGCCCGACGCCAGCAGCTTCAGCATGCCGGTGAAGTCGGGATCGTTCGGGTCGGTGTTGGCGAGCATGCCGCCCATGTGGTCGAAGACCACCGGCACCGGCAGCCGCGCCACCACCGGCAGCAGCTCGCCCCAGAGGTTGCGCGGCACATACATCTCGATGTGCCAGCCGAACTCCGCGATCAGCTTTGCCACATCGGGCAGGTGCTCCAGGGTGGGGCCGCCCTTGATGGTGGTGATGAAGCGGGTGCCGCGAATGCCGGCATCGGCGAGGCGGCGGATCTCCTGTCGGCTGGTGCCGCGCTCGATCATGCCGATGCCGCGGGCGCGCTTGCGACCGAACTCGGCGATCGCCGCCACGGTGCGGGAATTGTCGCAGCTGTAGACGCTCGCCTGCACCACCACCATGCGCTCGAGGCCCAGTGTCTTTGCTACCTTGAGATAGGCCGGCACCAGCGCGTCGGGCGGCGTGTAGCCGCGCTCGGGCGTATAGGGATAAAGCGCCGGCGGCCCGAAGATGTGCATGTGGCAGTCGCAGGACTTCGGCGGCGCTTTCTGCCGCGGACGCTTCGTCTCGCTGCGCGGTCCCTGGCAGGGCTGCATGCTCTCACCTCCTCCGCGCGTGCGCGCGACGACCGTCCGCGAAAGCATTCGGCAGAGCGGAAGGCGAAGCTTGTACGAAATTGCGAGTCAGAAGATGCCGGCGTCGAGACCGGTGGCGATCGCCGCGCCGAGCTCGCGGCAGGCGTCGACGAAGCCCTCGTCCCAATCGCCGCGCAGGATCAGCGGCGCCTGGACCTGGCGCCAGCGGAGGCCGGTGGCGATGCTCTCGACGGCGCGCCGCGTGCCGGTGCCGTCGCGTCCCGCCCGTATATAAAGAGCGTAGGGCAGCCCTTCCGTCCGCTCCAGGCACGGGTAGAAGGACCGGTCGAAGAAATCCTTGAGGGCGCCGGCCATGTAGCCGAGATTCTCCGTCGTCCCGAGAATGATCGCCTGGGCGGGCCAGACGTCCTCCGGCCCGGCCTCGAGCGGCGCCTTGACGACAACCTCGACGCCGGCGATCTCCGGGCCTCGCGCTCCCGCGAGAACCGCCTCGCGCAGCCGAAGCGTGTTCGGCGACGGCGCATGGGCGACGATCAGCAGGCGCTTCATCCCGCCTGTTTCCTCCATCGACGGTGAGGCGCCAGCTTACAGCCGCCAGGGCCCGGAAGCACAGTCGCCTCCGAGGGAGAGCGCGACGAGATGTCGCCGGCGAGGAATCTCGCGTTCGATGCGGGACCGCGGCACTCTGAGACCCCGCGCGCAATCGCAAGGCCGATCGACTCATGACGACGAACGGGACGACCGAATTCTTGGCCTTGATCGCCATCGTCATCGCGCTGGTCGCGATCTCCCTGGACGTTCTCGGCTAGAAAGCGCCCCTATGGCGGCGGGCGCCTCGGGCGGGTTGCCTGTTCCGAAACTCCGGACTACCGTGCGGAAACACCAGCGGGGTGCCGCATGATCACCGCCACCGTCCGGTACAAGCTGCCGCCGCACATCGACCGCGCCGCCTGCCGCGCGCATTTTCACAAAATCGCGCCCGGCTTCCGCGCGGCGAAGGGGCTGATCAGCAAGCACTTCATCTGGAGCGGCAGCGGCTGGGCGGGCGGCGTCTATCAGTGGGAGTCGCTTGCCGACGCCAAGGCATTCTACGGCGGGCCCTGGCTCGACGGCATCGTCGAGCGCTACGGCATGCGGCCCGAGATCGAGTTCTACGAGGTGTTCGCGATCACCGACAACGCGGGCGGCGAAGTCGAGCTCTTCCGCGAGAGCGCCGCCGCCGAATAAGATCTGCGCCGCGGCTCAATGCAGCGCGCCGTTGATCTCCGACAGCATCCGCTCCGCCTCCTGCTCCGGCGAGATCGAGAGCCACGCATCGTGCAGGGCGCCGTCGACGCGGGCGACTACCAGCCACCCGTCGTTCTGGCGGAGCCGCTCCGCCGTCACCAGCACCCGGCGTCCGCGGATCTTCTGGTCGCGCACGACAACGATGGCATCGCCCGCCATGGCAAACTCCCTTCTCGACGGCGCGATGAAAGAACGATCCGGCGCCGCCACGCAAGTGACATAATCCATAAACGCCTGGAATATCGGGCTCCGCCACTCAACTTCCGGGCACGATGCCGGCCGGCAGCGACTTGATGTAATCGGCGATCTCGCCGGGGCGCGCCAGCCAGACCTTGTGCCGGTCGGGATGGTTGGCGATGTGCCTGAGCGCCTCGCGCAGCACGTGGAGCCGGTAGGGCTGGCCGACGACCATGGTGTGGAGCGCGATGCCGCAGACCAGCGGCTGCCGCTCCGACTGGCGCAGCATCTCGTCGAACTGGTGCACGATCATCCGGGCGAACTCGTCCGGCGCATGATGGCGCGCCAGCATCTGCGGCGAGTCGTTGATCTCGACGGGGTACGGCACCGACAGGATCGGGCCCGATCGCGTCCGCATCCAGATCGGCTGGTCATCGCAGGGCCAGTCCATCATGAACTCGTAGCCGGCTTCCTTGAGGAGATCGGGCGTCGTGGTGCTCTGCGACATCCAGGGCCCCATCCAGCCGCGCGGCGGCTTGCCCTGGAAGCGCTGGATCGTCCGCGTCACCTCGGCGATGAGGTTGGCCTCGTCCTGCTCCCACAGCAGTCCCGGCCGCTCGGAGTTGGTGCGACCATGGGCGATGAACTCGTCGCCGCGGGCGCGGATCGCCTCGGGGATCTCCGGATAGTGCTCGAAGATGCCGGAGTTCACGAGGTGATTGCCCGGCAGCTTCAGCTCGTCGAGCAGCTCCAGAAGCCGCCAGACGCCGACGCGGTTGCCGTAGTCGCGCCAGGCATAGTCGCGATGGCTCGGCGGCGGGCTCTCGACGCCCAGCACATGGCCGAGGCCGCGGCCGAAGGCGAAATACTCGACATTGAGGGCGACGTGCACCGCCAGCCGCCGGCCGCCCGGCCAGGAATAATCGCGTCGCTTGGTGATCGCCGAATAGTCGTACCGTCCATGCGTCGGCAATTGCATGATCGCGCTCCCCGAATGCGTTGCCTCGGCTTATGCTAGAGCGAGATCGCCCGTTCGTCACAGGCGATCGTTTGAGAGGAAGCGATGAAGAGCGTTCGGATCGATCGCGGCAAGCGGCTCAAGGACGAGCCGCACACCGGACACAATCGCTGGCATCCCGACATCCCGCCGATTTTGGAAGTCGAGCCGGGCGAGGAGGTGGTCCTGGAGACGCGCGATGCGCGGGACGGCCAGATCCGCCTCGGCACCACCGTCGCCGATCTCGCCAAGCAGGACAAGAAATCGGGCCATCCCCTGACCGGTCCGATCTACGTCAAGGGCGCCGCGCCCGGCGATCTGCTCGAGGTCGAGTATCTCGACATCGTGCCGGAATCCTATGGCTGGACGCGGTTCTATCCGGCGATGGGATTCCTGCGCGATCTCTTTCCGCATTCCTTCCTGGTCCATTGGACGATGCGCGACGGCATCGCCACCTCGCGAGAGATTCCGGGCGTTCGCATCCCTGGCGCCTCTTTCATGGGGACAGCGGGCGTCGCGCCCTCGCACGCGCAGCTGCGCGACTGGACGCGCCGCGAGGCGGAGCTGCTGGCGCGCGGCGGCCGGGTCAACCCGCCCGATGCCGAGGATGCGGTCCCGCCGGGCGATCCCATCGCGTCCACCGGGCTCCGCACCACGCCGCCGCGGGAGAATGGCGGCAACATCGATGCGAAGCAGCTCACCAAGGGCTCGCGCCTGTTGCTGCCGGTCGCCGTCGACGGCGCGCTTTACTCCGTCGGCGATGCGCATTTCGCCCAGGGTGACGGCGAGGCCTGCGTCAGCGCCATCGAGATGGGCGCCACCACGACGGTGCGCTTCCGCCTGCATTCCGGCGAGGCGTCGCGACGCGGCATCCGCTGGCCGCGCTTCGCCCATCCCGGCTATTTTGCGCCGCCGGAATGGGCGGCGCCGCGCAACTTCATCGCCACCATGGGCATGCCCGTCCGCGCCGACGGGACCCAGGAGGGCGAGGATCTCACCCTCGCCGCGCGGAACGCCCTCATCGAGATGATCCGGCTCCTGGAGGAGCGCGGCTTCACCCGCGATCAGGCCTATATCATCTGCAGCGTCGCGGTCGATCTCCGCATCAGCAACGTGGTGGACCTCCCGAACGTGACCGTCTCCGCCTTCCTGCCCGAGGCGATCTTCGAATAG
>DATKPX010000370.1:0-3513 GCA_035523855.1 Allostellaceae bacterium | reverse complement strand
CACCACGCCGCAGTTGACGGCGATGGTGCGGGCGCGCTCCGCCGCGGTCGCGGCCGAGGTGTCGGCGAAGTAGAAGTGATAGACGAGCTCGGTGCGGTCGACGGCGAGCGGATTGATGCGGCTGGTGTTCATGCCGCCGGGAAACACCGAGAGCGTCCAGCTCGGCCACATCCAGAGCCATTTGCCGCCATAGATCGAGCCGTCCCGCTGCGGTGAGGTCATCCGCACCAGGCCGTTTCGCGCCACCGTCTCGAAGCGCTCGAACTCGATCACCTTGAGGAAGGCGGGGTGGATGCCGGGGATGTGGTAGCCTTCGACGAAATTGTCGGTGTAGGTCTTCCAGTTCGACTGCATTTGGAAGCGCTCGCCGGCTACCGGCTGGAAGCTCTCGATCGGATAGTCCGCCACCTCCTCCGGGAGATCGCCAAGCTGCTCCATGAGGCTCGTCGCGGGATCGATGCTGACGAAGAGCAGGCCGCGCCAGCTGTCGAGCGCCACCGGCATCAGCGGCCAGTCTTCGAGGCGGAAGCCCGGATCCTCGCCGAACCAGGGCGCCGCCTTGAGCGCGCCGGCATCGTCGTAGCTCCAGAGATGATAGGGGCAGCGCAGCCGGTCGCAGCGTCCCGTGCCTTCCTCGAGGATGCGGGCGCCGCGATGGCGGCAGACATTGTGGAACGCGCGCAGCACGCCGTCCTGCCCGCGCCGCACGAAGAGCTTCCAGCCCGCGAGCTCGACGGCGAGATACTGACCGGGCTCCGCCACCTGGCTCGCCGGGCCCAGCATCTGCCAATGGCGGGCGAAGATCGCCTGCCGCTCGCGCTCGTGGAGGGCGGGATCGACGTAGTAGCGCGCTGCCAGGTTCTTCATCATCGGCTGATGCGTCGGTCTCATCGTCGAATTCCCCCGCGGCGCGCGATTCCGTCATCCGAGTATCGATGACGCCGGCGAATTGGCAAGCAGGTGATGCTGAGCTAGTCTCCCGCCCCATGAAATTTCCCCGTACCGTCCGTCATGGCGCCGCCGATCTCGAGAATTTTCCCACCGCCGCCGAGCCCGGCGAATGGGCGGTCTCCGGCGCCTTCGTCTTTTCCGACCGCGAGCCCGCCATGCTCCTGGGCAAGGATCTGCAGGCCTTCCGCACCGGCTTCCTCGGCGCCGAGAGCTTCGGCTGGTCGAGCCTGGTGGAGGTGGGGGAGATCTCGCCCTCGGAATACGAGGAGGTGGTGGAGCAGATCGCGACCTACCTCATGGAGGAATTCGCGGCGCCCGACCGCACGGCCGCGCTGAGCTTCGCCAACGAGGAGGGAAAGTTCGCCCAGAGCCTCTGCGACCGGCCGCTCGGCACGCTCGTTGCCGTCGAGCGCAGCTTCGGCCCGCAGGGTATCAGCGAGCGCTTCCGCACCGTGGAGCCGGGCGAAGTCGAGAAGGGCTGAGATCGATCAGGAGTTCGGCGGCTTGTAGTTCGGGAAGAAGAGCTGCTGGCCGTTGATCTTGTAGTCGGCGACCGTCTTCTGGCCCGCGGGCGAGGTCAGCCAGTCGATGAAGCGCTGGCCCATCTCCACCTTCACGTTGGGATGGCGCGCGGGATTGACCAGCATCACGCCATACTGGTTGAAGAGCCGCTTATCGCCTTCGACGAGGATCGCGAGGCTGCCGCGGTTCTTGAAGCTGAGCCAGGTGCCGCGGTCGGCCAGCGTGTAGCCGTCGATGCCCGAGGCGGTGTTGAGGGTGGCACCCATGCCGGAGCCGGTGTCGCGATACCAGCCGTCGCCCTCCTTCTTCACGTCGATGCCGGCCTCGGCCCAGATCCGAAGCTCCTCGGCATTGGTGCCGCTGGCATCGCCGCGGGAAAGGAAGACCGCCTTGGCGGCGGCGATCTTCCTGAAGGCGGCGACCGCGTCCTTGCTGCCGGCGATCTTCGCGGGATCGGCCTTCGGCCCCACCACGATGAAGTCGTTGTACATGACCTCGCGCCGGCCGACGCCATAGCCGGCGGCGACGAATTTGAGCTCCGCCTCCCGGTCATGCACCAGCAAGACGTCGGCGTCGCCGCGCTCGCCGATCTTGAGGGCCTGGCCGGTGCCGACCGCCACCACATGGACCTCGATGCCGGTCGCCTTGGTGAAGGCGGGCAGCAGGAAGGTGAAGAGGCCGGAATTCTCCGTCGAGGTGGTGGAGGCGACGGTGATGAATTTTTCTTCCGCGAGGCTGGGGGCGGGCGCGAGCAGGTCGATCGCGAGAAGGGCGAGCACCGGCAGAAGATAGCGTCGCATTCTTGACCTCATTGGTTGCGGGCGGGTGTCACCACGGCAGCCCGCCCGCCACATAGGCGCGGGCCTCCGGGCTCTCCGGACGCTCGAAGAACGCGGCCGCCGGCCGCTGCTCCAGCAGGCGGCCGCGATGCAGGAATATGACCTCGTCCGCGAGCCGGCGCGCCTGGCCGAGATCGTGGGTGGTCATGATGATCTTGGTGTCCTCGAAGGCGGCGAGCGCCGCCTCCACCGCGCGGGTCGCGGCGGGATCGAGGCTCGCCGTCGGCTCGTCCAGGAACAGCACCTCCGGCCGGAGCGCCCAGGCGCGCGCCAGCGCCAGGCGCTGCCGCTCGCCGCCGGAGAGCACGCGCGCCGGCCGGTCGCCGAGCCCGGCGAGGCCGAGGCGCGCCAGCGCCTGCTCCGCCTGCTCGGTGCGGGCGCGGCGCGGCACGCCGGCGAGCGCCAGGGCATAGGTGACGTTGTGCCGGGCGGAGCGGCGCAGCAGCATCGGCTGCTGGAACACCATCGCCTGGCGGCGGCGCAGCCAGGCCGCGCCGAGATCGGGCCCGCTCCAGGCGATGCGGCCCTCGCTCGGCACCAAGAGCCCGTGGCAGAGCCGGAGCAGCAGGCTTTTGCCGGCGCCATTGGGGCCGAGGATGATCGTGCGCGGTCCGGCCCGCAGCACGGTGCTGATGCCCTCGAGGAGGCGCGTGCCGCCGGCGGCGAAGCCGACGCCTTCCAGGCGCAGCGGCAGGATCGAGGGCGGCCCGTGCATCAGCGCTCAGCCGGCCCGGTGGCGCAGCAGCTCGTTGGCGAGCTGCGCCGCCGAGTTCACGATCAGGGTCAGCGTCAGCAGGATGAATCCCAGGCCGAGGGCGAGCGACAGGTCGCCTTTGCTGGTCTCGAGGGCGATCGCCGTCGTCATCGTCCGCGTGTAGCCGGAGATGTTGCCGCCGACGATGATGATGGCGCCGACCTCGGCGCTGGCGCGGCCGAAGCCGGCCAGGACCGCGGTGCCCAGCGACAGCCGCGCGTCCCAGAGCAGGGTGAAGGCGGCGCGGATGCGGGTCGCGCCCAGCGACTTCAGCGGCTCCGCGTAGTCGACCCAGAGATCCTCGATGGTCTGGCGGGCCAGCGCGGCGATGATCGGTGTCACCAGCGCGCACTGGACGGCGACCATGGCGCCCGGCGTGAACAGCAGGCCCCAGGATCCCAGCGGTCCCGCGCGCGACAGCAGAAGGTAGAAGGCGAGGCCGGCAAC
>DATKPX010000369.1:0-2739 GCA_035523855.1 Allostellaceae bacterium | reverse complement strand
CAATGCCGCCAAGTCCGGCCAATTCGAGCGCACGCTGCTGATCGCCGACAAGGGCGCCTATGTGAGCTATCTCGAGGGCTGCACCGCGCCGCAGCGCGACGAGAACCAGCTCCATGCCGCCGTGGTCGAGCTGGTGGCGCTCGAGGACGCGCAGATCAAATACTCGACGGTGCAGAACTGGTACCCCGGCGACGCCGAGGGCAAGGGCGGCATCTACAATTTCGTCACCAAGCGCGGCGCCTGCCGCGGCGCGCGCTCGAAGATCTCCTGGACCCAGGTCGAGACCGGATCGGCGATCACCTGGAAGTATCCGAGCTGCGTGCTGGAGGGCGACAACTCCGTCGGCGAGTTCTACTCCGTCGCCATCACCAACAACCTGCAGCAGGCGGATACCGGCACCAAGATGATCCATCTCGGGCGCAACACGCGCTCCACCATCATCTCCAAGGGGATCTCCGCCGGCCGCGGCCAGAACACCTATCGCGGCCTGGTTCGCGTCCAGCCCAAGGCGGAGAACGCGCGGAACTACACGCAGTGCGATTCCCTGCTGATCGGCCAGAAGTGCGGCGCTCACACCGTGCCCTATATCGAGGTGCGCAATCCCTCGGCGCGGGTCGAGCACGAGGCGACGACTTCGAAGATCAGCGACGATCAGATGTTCTACTGCCGCCAGCGCGGCCTCAGCCAGGAGGATGCGCTCTCGCTCATCGTCAACGGCTTCTGCAAGGAAGTGTTGAAGGAGCTGCCGATGGAGTTCGCGGTGGAAGCGCAGAAGCTGCTCGCCGTCAGCCTCGAAGGCAGCGTCGGCTGACGGAAAATCGACGAAACGAAGCCAATTTGGAAATGAAGATGTTAGAGATCAGGAACTTGCACGCCCGCGTCGCCGACGGGAAGGAGATCCTCAAAGGCGTGAACCTCACCGTGAAGGCCGGCGAGGTGCACGCCATCATGGGGCCCAACGGCTCCGGCAAGAGCACGCTCGCGGGCGTGCTGGCCGGCAAGCCCGGCTACGAGGTGACGGCGGGCGAGGTGCTTTACGAGGGCCGCAATCTCCTCGATCTCGCGCCCGACGAGCGGGCGCGCGAGGGCATCTTCCTCGCCTTCCAGTACCCGGTCGAGATCCCCGGCGTGAACAACATGTATTTCCTCCGCGCGGCGCTCAACGCGGTGCGCCGCCAGCGCGGCGATAACGAGCTCGATGCCGGCCAGTTCCTGAAGGCGGTGCGCGCCAAGCTCAAGCTCCTCGACATCGGCGAGGAGCTGCTGCAGCGGGCGGTCAATGTCGGCTTCTCCGGCGGCGAGAAGAAGCGCAACGAGATCTTCCAGATGGCGATGCTGGAGCCGAAGCTCGCCATCCTCGACGAGACCGACAGCGGCCTCGACATCGACGCGCTCCGCGTCGTCTCCGCCGGCGTCAACAAGCTGCGCGATCCCAAGCGGGCGATCGTGCTGATCACCCATTACCAGCGGCTCCTCGACTACATCGTGCCCGACCATGTGCATGTGCTGGGCGAAGGGCGCATCCTCGCCTCGGGCGACAAGAGCCTCGCCGCCGAGCTGGAGAAGCGCGGCTACGCCCATCTCGGCAGCGCCGCCTGATCTCATGACCGTGGTCAAGACCGAGGCCGCACCTTATCTGGAGGCGTTCCGCGGGCGCCCGGCTGCCGGCGAGCCCGACTGGCTTGCCGAGAAGCGCCGCGCCGCCCTCGACCGCTTCGCGGAGCTCGGATTTCCCACGCGGCGCGACGAGCTCTGGCGCTTCACCAATCTCAATCCGCTGACGCGGAGCGCGTTTCTGCCAGCGGAGACGGCGCCGTCGCCCGATGCCGCCGCGCTCGCTCCTTATCTGCTCGACGGCGCCCGGCACCGGATCGTGCTGGTGAACGGCCGCTTCGCGCCGGCGCTGTCGGCGATCGGCGAGCTGCCGAAGGGGGCGTGGCTCGGCTCGACCGCGGCGGCGATGACGGCGCATCCGGACTGGGTGCGCGCCGCCTTCGAGGAGAGCGACACCATCGGCGCGCAGCCGCTCGCCTCCCTCAACGGCGCCTTCTTCGCCGACGGCTTCGTGCTGGTGCTGGGGAAGGGCGTTGTGCTGGACGCGCCGGTCGAGGTCATCCACCTCGCTCGCGCCGAGACGCCGCAAGCCTTCCACATCCGCAACGTCATTCTCGCCGAGGCCGGCAGCGGCGCGGCGATCGTCGAGACCTATGCGGGCAGCGGCACCGGCTGGACCAACGCGGTGACGCGGGTCGCGGCGGGCGAGGGCGCCCGCATCGCTCACATGAAGATCCAGGCGGAGGGTGACGAGACCATCCACACGGCGCTGACGCGGGGCCATCTCGCGGCCGAGGTCCGCTACGAGAGCTTCACGCTCACCACCGGGGCG
Source organism: Allostellaceae bacterium (assembly GCA_035523855.1). GTDB lineage: Bacteria > Pseudomonadota > Alphaproteobacteria > ATCC43930 > CGMCC-115725 > DASZHJ01. Next base: position 353 of record DATKPX010000369.1, on the reverse strand, counting down.
CGGCTGTCGCGCAACGATAGCCTGATCGCCCTCACCGGCGACAACGCCTATCTCAATCTGAGCGGCGCCTACCTGCTGCGCGGCGAGCAGGAGGCGACCACCGCCACTTTCGTCGAGCACGCGGCGCTCGGCGGCGAGACCCGCGAGGTCTTCAAGGGCGTGATGGACGAGCGCTCCCACGGCGTCTTCCTGGGCAAGATCGCGGTCCGTCCCGGCGCCGACAAGACCGACGCGCATCAGCTCAACCGCAACCTGCTGCTGAGCCGGCGCGCCTCCGCCGACACCAAGCCCGAGCTCGAGATCCTCGCCGACGACGTCAAGTGCAGCCATGGCGCCACCGTCGGCGATCTCGA
>DATKPX010000368.1:0-2604 GCA_035523855.1 Allostellaceae bacterium | reverse complement strand
CGCCTTGCCGCCCGGCGGCAGCTCGACCGCGTCGAGGGTGATCTCGTCGATGAGGGCGTCGAAATTCTCCGGCAGGTCGACGCCGGAGCTCCAGAAGACCTGCCGGTAGTATTCCGGCATCGAGAGCTGGATCGGATCGTGGGCGGCGATGCGGCGCACCCGCGGGCTCACGGTGAAGGTGACCTCCACCATCTCGTCGAGGGTCGGTTGATAACCGGCGGCGCAAAGCGCGCAGTGATACTCGTCCTGGTCCACGGTCTTCAGCGAGGTGCCGGCATCGAGCACGCCGCCGCAGCCCGGGCAGAGCACGTTCCAGGAGAGCTCGAAGATGCCGAGCTGTGCCGCGTGCAGGAAGGCGCCGATGACCGCCTCCTCGCCGAGCCCGTGCTGGGTCGCGAAGGCCAAGGCGTTGATGCGGCAGAGGTCGCGGTCGCGGCCATCGCGCACGAGCGCCTCGATGGCGGCGACCGACTTGGCGTCCGCGGATTGCCGCAGGACGGTGAACAAGGCTTCGGTTTCGTTCATGCGGCCGAGCTTAGCGCAAAAGCCCGGCCGGGACACCTGCGCCGGACGCAGGCCTCCTACACTTTCTCGAAATCGATCCGCTCGTCCACCGGCAGCCCCTGCAGGTAGCGGCGGAGGCAATCGAGGCCCATCTCGATGGCGCCGAGGCGGACCCAGTCGCGGCCGCCGAGGATGCGCGCACGCCGCGTCGCGGTGCCGCTCTCGGTGGCGATGGCGATGCAGAGGGTGCCGCCGAAATCGATGCGGTCGGCGCCCTCGTCGAGATCGACGAGGACGGCGAGCGCGTGGCTGGCGCCGGACTCGCCGGCCGCCGCGCGCGCCGCCTCCGCGGCGATGTCCGGCGTCAGCGGTCCCGTCACCGGCCCGTCGAGATCGAGGGCGCCGCGAATCTGCTTGAGCTCGCGGGCGACGATGCCGCGGCGGAACACCGTCTCGGCGCCCGGCAGATGCGCGATCCGCGACGCGATCTGGCCGCTGGTGAAATTCTCCACCAGCGCCAGCGAGGCGCCGATCTTCTGCAGCGCCGCCAGGATCACGCCCTCCAGGGTCTGGTCGTCCTCCGCCAGAATGAAGTTGCCGATGCGCTTGCGCACCTCCGCCTCGACCGGCGCCAGCTTGCGCTCGGCCTCCGCCTTGTCGGCGCCGCGCACGGTGAGCTTCGTCTCGAGCTGCGGATAGTGCGCGCGGAAGCCCAGCTTCACGCTGCCGTCCGGCGCCATCGCCTCGATCCCCTGCAGCATGGCGTCCACATGGGATTCGCCGAGGCCGTAGGAATGGAAGCGCTTGAGGCGGATCGCCGTCTGCGCGCCGCTGCGGGCGAGGAGGCGCGGAATGATCTGCTCCTCCAGCATGCGGCGAAGCTCGCGCGGCACGCCCGGCGTGAAGAAGAAGCGCGCCTTGCCGATGTCGACGGCGAAGCCGCAGGCGGTGCCGATGGGGTTGTCGAGGATCTCCGCGCCCAGCGGCAGCATCGCCTGCTTGCGGTTGTTGGGCGGCATGATGCGGCTGCGCTTCTTGAAATACTCCTCCATCCGCGCGAGCCAGTCCTCGCTGAGGACGAGGTCGACGCCGGCGGCGCGCGCGGCGATCTCCTGGGAGAGGTCGTCGACCGTCGGCCCGAGGCCGCCATTGACGATGACCGCCTCGGCGCGCTCGCCGGCTTCCTTGAAGGCGGCGAGCAGGGTCTCGCGGTCGTCACCCACGGTGGTGCCCCAGCGCACCGAGAGGCCGAAATCGCCGAGGCGCTGGCTCATGTAGCTGAAATTGGTGTTGACGGTCTGCCCGGTCAGCACCTCGTCGCCGGTGCAGATGATCTCGATGCGCATTTCCTCGCTCCTCGACACCGCCTCGTGCCGCGGCTTGTTGCCCTGATCTGTTCGCTAGCGCCGCTACGCCACCTGCGCCACGGTGGGCGCCGATCCCGCCACGGTGGTGCGGCGGACGTCGCGCACCAGGGTCTCGTCGAAGCGGCGGACGCGATGCATGGTCTGCCGGTTGTCCCACATGACGAGATCGTACTGCCGCCATTTGTGCGCGTAGACTAACTGCGGCTGCGTCGCGTGCTCGACGAGGTCGCGGATGAAAGCGCGCGCCTCCGGCACCGGCCAGCCGATGATGCCGCCGATATGGGAGGCGAGGAACAGCGACTTGCGGCCGGTCACCGGGTGGGTGCGCACCAGGCGCTGGCGCACCGGCTTGAACATCGCCTTCTCGTCCTCGCTGAGCTCGGTGAATCCCAGCTGGGCGCGCGAATACATGAGGGAGTGCTCGCAGACGAGATCCTCGATCTCCGCCTTGGTGTCGGCGTCGAGGGCGTCATAGGCGGCGCGCATGTCGGCGAATTCGGTGCCGCCGCCCTTCTCGACGACGATGCGCCCGGAGAGCAGCGAGTATTTCGCCGGGATGGCGCGGTAGGAGCTGTCGGAGTGCCAGAGCCGGTTGCCGAGGTTGAACATGCGCCGGCGGTCGTCGCGGGGGAGCGGCTTGTTGTCCCGGCCGAGATTCGAGACGTCGTTGAGGAGCGGCGACAGGCGCTTCTCATGCGCCTTGGTGATGTGGCCGCCGGCGGAATTCTCGATC
>DATKPX010000367.1:0-5016 GCA_035523855.1 Allostellaceae bacterium | reverse complement strand
CCAACGTTCCGGGCATCCGTGGTCCTGGTCGCCAACGAGGTGGGACTGGGCATCGTCCCCGACAACGCCGCCGCGCGCGCCTTCCGCGACCATGCCGGCCGGCTCAATCAGCGCGTCGCCGCGCTTGCCGAGCGCGTGGTGTTCCTGGCGGCGGGCCTGCCGATGATGCTGAAGGACGAGCGGAAGGCGGCGGCCGCGCGATGAGCCGCAGGATCCCCGCCACCGTCATCACCGGCTTTCTTGGCGCCGGCAAGACCAGCCTGCTGCGCCATCTCGTCGCCGAGGCCGGCGGGCGCCGCCTCGCCCTCGTCATCAACGAATTCGGCGAGCTCGGCATCGACCGCGAGATCCTCTTGGGCTGCGGCGTGGCGGGCTGCACCGAGGAGGACGTCATCGAGCTCGCCAACGGCTGCATCTGCTGCACCGTCGCCGAGGATTTCTTGCCGACCCTCGAGCGCATCCTGGAGCGGCCGGAGCCGCCCGACCACATCGTGATCGAGACCTCGGGCCTCGCGCTGCCGAAGCCGCTCGTGCAGGCCTTCGCCTGGCCGGAGGTGAAGGCGCGCGTCACCGTCGACGGCGTCATCGCCGTGGTGGATGCCGCCGCCGTCGCGGCCGGCCGCTTCGCCGGCGATCCCGCCGCGCTCGCCGCCCAGCGCGCCGCCGATCCCAGCCTCGGGCACGACAATCCGCTGGAGGAAGTCTTCGAGGACCAGCTCGCCGCCGCCGATCTCGTCATCCTCAACAAGAGCGATCTGCTGCCGGCGGAGAGTTTCGGCCGCGTCGCGGAGAAGATCGGCCGACAGCTCCGCCCGGGGGCGAAGTGGATCGCGGCGCGCCACGGCGCGGTGGCGCCGGCCGTCGTGCTGGGTCTCGAAGCCGCGGCGGAGGAGGATCTCGCCAACCGCCCCTCGCATCACGACCTCGAGGCCGAGCACGATCACGAGGATTTCGAGAGCTTCGTGGTGGCGCGCGGCCCGGTGGCCGACACCGTCGCCTTCCTGCGCCGCCTCGGCGAGATCGCCACCGCGCACGACATCCTGCGCCTCAAAGGATTCCTCGACGTGCCCGGCAAGGAGTTCCGCCAGGTGGTGCAGGGGGTGGGAGCGCGGCTCCAGCATTATTTCGACCGGCCCTGGCGCGCCGGCGAGGCGCGGCAGAGCCGGCTGGTGGTGATCGGCCGCAAGGGCCTCGACCGCGCCGCCATCGCCGCGGCGCTGGAGGCGTGATGCATCTCCTCGCCGCCGAGCCCGGCACCGTCAGCGATGGCGCGGCGGCGGTCGATCTCGGCCAGAGCGCCGGCGACATCGTCGTCCTCACCGCCGCCGACACCGAGATCGCCTGCCTCGCGGCGGCGCAGGGCAAGCTGGCGGAGGAGGATGCGAAACGACCGACTCTCCGCCTCGCCAATCTGCTGCGGCTCCGCCACAACCTCTCGGTCGATCTTTACGCCGACGGCGTGATCGCGCGGGCGCGGCTGGTGGTGGCGCGGCTCCTGGGCGGCCGGAGCTATTGGGCCTACGGCATCGACCGTCTGGTGGAGACCTGTCGCGACAAGGCGATTCCCCTCGCGCTGCTGCCCGGCGACGAGCGCGAGGACGCGGAGCTGAAGCAGCTCTCTACCCTCGATCCCGCCGCGCGCGAGCGCCTCTGGCGCTACCTGAGCGAGGGCGGCACCGGCAACGCGGAGAATTTTCTCCGCTTCGCCGCCTCTCTCCTTGGTCGCGAGGAGAGCTGGCGCGAGCCGCAGCCGCTGCTGCGCGCCGGACTCTATTGGCCGGGCGTCGCGCAGCCAGGCCTCGATGATGTGCGCCGGCATTGGCAGGCGGAAGCGCCGGTGGCAGCGGTGATTTTCTACCGCGCGCTGGTGCAGGCCGCCGATACGGCGCCCGTCGACGCGCTGATCGCCGCCCTCGCCGCCCGCGGCCTCAACCCGTTGCCGCTCTTCGCCCAGAGCCTCAGGGATCCGCAGGCGCAGGCGATCCTGGCTGCCGCGCTCGCCGAGGCGCCGCCGGAGATCGTGCTCAACGCCACCGGCTTCGCGGTGGCCTCGCCGGGCGGCGCGCCGGTGCCCTCGCCCTTCGCGCCCTATGATTGCCCGGTGCTGCAGGCGATCCTCGCCGGCGGCGATGCCAGCCGCTGGCGCGCCAGCACGCGCGGCCTCGACGCCCGCGACGTCGCCATGTCGGTGGCGCTGCCGGAGGTGGATGGCCGCATCGTGACCCGCGCCATCTCCTTCAAGGGCGAGGCACGGCGCGATCCCCTCACCGAGGCGGATCTGGTGCGCCATGTGCCGGTCGCCGACCGCGTCGAGTTCGTCGCTGCCCTCGCCGCGAACTGGGTGAAGCTCCGCCGCACCGCGCCCGCCGAGCGCCGCGTCGCGCTGGTGCTGGCGAACTACCCCAACAAGAACGGCCGTGTCGGCAACGGCGTCGGCCTCGACACCCCGGCCAGCGTCGTTGCGATCCTGCGCGCGCTGGCCGACGCCGGCTATCGCGTCGCCGACATTCCCGCCGACGGCGAAGTGCTGATGCAGCTCCTGCTCGCCGGCCCCACCAACGCCGCGAGCCACCTCGGCCGCGAGGGCGGCGAGGAGATCGGCCGCAACGACTATGCCGCCTGGTTCGCGAGCCTGCCGATGGCGGCGCAGAATCGCGTCGCCGAGCGCTGGGGACCGCCGGAGAGCGATCCCTTCTTCCGGCCCAGCGACCTCGATTGCGGCCGCTTCGCCGTGCCGGCGCTCCGCTTCGGCAATGTCGTCGTCGCGATTCAGCCGGCACGCGGCTACAACCTCGATCCCGTGCAGGCGCAGCACGATCCGGCCCTGGTGCCGCCGCACGGCTATCTCGCTTTCCATGCCTGGCTCGCCGACGGCTTCCGCGCCCAGGCGGTGGTGCATGTGGGGAAGCACGGCAATCTCGAGTGGCTGCCGGGGAAGGCGCTGGCGCTCTCGGCGGAATGCTTTCCGGAGGCGGCGCTGGGTCCGCTGCCAAATCTCTACCCCTTCATCGTCAACGATCCCGGCGAAGGGACGCAGGCGAAGCGCCGCACCCAGGCAGTGATCGTCGATCACCTGACGCCGCCGCTGACCCGCGCCGGCAGCCACGGGCCGCAGGCGGAGCTGGAGCGGCTGGTGGACGAGTATTTCGAGGCGGCGACCGGCGACGCGCGGCGGGTGATGATGCTGGCGCGCCGCATCCTGGAGCTCGCCCGTGCGTCCGGGGTCGCGGCCGATTGCGGCATCGATCCCGGCGACGTGCTGGAGGCGGCGCTCCCCAAGCTCGACGCCTATCTCTGCGAGCTCAAGGAGCGGCAGATCCGCGGCGGGCTGCATGTGCTTGGAAGCTCGCCCAGTGGGGAGGCGGCGCTCGACCTCCTGCTGGCGCTGGCACGGCTGCCGCGCGGGCCTGCGCCGGAGCAGGCCTCGCTGCTGCGCGCCCTCGCCGCCGATCTTGCTCTCGGATTCGATCCCCTCGACGCCGATCTCGGCGCGCCCTGGGAAGGCCCGCGGCCGAAGGCGCTGGCAGGCGAGCCGCCCTGGCGCAGCATCGGCGACACGGTGGATCGGCTGGAGGCGCTGGCGCGAAGGCTCGTCGATATTTCCCTCTCCGGTTCCTTGTCCCTCTCCCCGGAGGGGAGAGGGATTTCTGACAGTGAATGGCCCGCCACCGCGCCTGTCCTGCGCGAGATCCGCGATCGCCTCGCGCCGGCGCTCGCCGCCTGCGGCGGCGCCGAGATGCAGGCGCTGCTCGCTGGGCTCGCCGGCCGCTTCGTGGCGCCGGGCCCGTCGGGCGCGCCGAGCCGCGGGCGGCCGGAAGTGCTGCCCACGGGGCGCAACTTCTACTCCGTCGATACCCGCGCGCTGCCGACCCCGGCAGCCTGGGCGTTGGGCTGGAAATCTGCGGCGCTGCTGGTGGAGCGCCATGCCCAGGATCACGGCAGCTATCCGCGCCGCATGGCGCTCTCCGCCTGGGGCACCTCGAACATGCGCACCGGCGGCGACGACATCGCCCAGGCGCTGGCGCTGATGGGCGTGCAGCCGCGCTGGGAGACCAGCACCGGCCGCGTCGTCGGCTTCGAGGTGCTGCCCGCCTCGGTGCTGGACCGGCCACGGGTCGACGTGACGCTGCGCGTCTCGGGATTCTTCCGCGACGCCTTCGCCAATCTGATCGACCTCGTCGACAGCGCCGCGCGCGCGGTGGCGGCGCTGGAGGAGTCGCCGGAGGTCAATCCGCTGGCGGCGCGCGTCGCGGCCGACACCGCCGCCTTCACCGCCAAGGGCATGGCGCCGGCGGCGGCGGCACGGCGCGCCGGCACCCGCGTCTTCGGCTCCAAGCCCGGCGCCTATGGCGCGGGGCTGCAGGCGCTCATCGACGAGCGGCTCTGGAAGGACGACGGCGATCTCGCCGAGGCCTATCTCGCCTGGGGCTCCTATGCCTATGGCGGCGGCCTCGAAGGGCGCGAGGACCGCGAGAGCCTGCGCCAGCGCCTCGGCGCGATCGAAGCGGTGGTGCAGAACCAGGACAATCACGAGCACGACATCCTCGACAGCGACGATTACTACCAGTTCGAGGGCGGGCTCGCCGCCACCGCGCGTCACCTCTCGGGGACCGCGCCCAGCGTCTACCACAACGACCATTCGCGGCCGGAGCGGCCGCAGATCCGCGCGCTGGAGGACGAGATCGGCCGCGTGGTGCGCGCCCGCGTCACCAATCCCAAATGGATCGCCGCCATGATGCGGCACGGCTACAAGGGCGGCTTCGAGATGGCCGCGACGGTGGACTATCTCTTCGCCTTCGCCGCCACCGCCCGGGCGGTGAAGAACCACCACTTCGACGCCGTCCACGCCGCTTTCCTCGGCGACGCGGCGGTGCGCGAATTCCTGGCGCGGCACAACCCGGCAGCGCTCGCCGAGATGGCCGACCGCTTCGCCGAGGCGATCGACCGTGGGCTCTGGAAGCCGGCGCGCAACAGCCTCGGCGCCGAGCTCGCGGAGCTCAAGCGGGTGGCGCGCCC
>DATKPX010000366.1:0-10992 GCA_035523855.1 Allostellaceae bacterium | reverse complement strand
GCGGATCAGCGCGCGCGCCTCCTCGACATCGCGGGCAAGTGCCCGGTGCATCGGACGCTGACGTCGGAGATCTCGATCCAGTCCCGCCTGGAGCAGGGCTGAGCGCGCCGCCTCGGCGTCAGGACTTGGCGGGCGCCTCTTCGGCGGTGGCCTCGCCGGCAATGTCGGCCGCCGCCTGCGCCGCCTCGCGAGCCGCCGCTTCCTGCGCGAGCTTGAGGGGATCTACGCCCTTCGCCTGCATTTCCGCTTCCTCCGCCGACTGCGCCACGTTGATGGTGACGGTGACGGAGACTTCCGGATGCAGCACCACGCGCTGCTTGTAGAGGCCAAGCGTCTTGATCGCCTTCTCCTGCACGACCTGGCCGCGGGCGATGGTGAAGCCCGCCTCGGTCACCGCCTCGGCGATGTCGCGCGCGCTCACCGAGCCATAGAGCTGGCCGCTCTCGCCGGCCTGGCGGATGACGACGACGGAGAGGCCGTCGAGCTTCTGCGCCACCTGCTCGGCCTCGCCCTTGCGCGCGAGGTTCTGCGCCTCGAGCTGGGTGCGCTGCTTCTCGAAATACGCGATGTTGTCCTTGGTGGCGCGCAGCGCCTTCTTCTGCGGCAGCAGGAAGTTGCGCGCGAAGCCGGGCTTCACGTCGACCACCTGGCCCATCTGGCCGAGCTTCTCGACCCGCTCCAGCAGGATCACTTGCACCATGGGTGAACCTCCCTCAGCGGAGTGCGTAGGGCAACAGGCCCAGGAAGCGCGCGCGCTTGATCGCCTGCGACAGCTCGCGCTGCTTCTTGGCGGAGACCGCGGTGATGCGGCTCGGCACGATCTTGCCGCGCTCGGAGACGAAGCGCTGCAGCAGCTTCACGTCCTTGTAGTCGATCTTCGGCGCATGCGGGCCGGAGAACGGGCAGGACTTGCGCCGCCGGAAGAACGGGCGCCGCGCGCCGCCGCCGCCACGACCGCCCTCGCGGCCGCCGTCCCGACCGCCGTCGCGGCCACCCTCTCTGCGATCGTCGCTCATGCCTCACCTCCGGGCGCCGGCGCGGGCGCCTCGCTCTCACGCGGCTCGCGATCGCCGTAGCGGTCGCCGCCATAGCTCCTCCGGCCGCGCTCGCGCTCTTCGCCGCGGGCACGCGCCTGCATCATGACGGAGGGGCCGGTCTCCAGCGTCTCGACGCGCACGGTCAGGTAGCGCAGCACGTCCTCGTTGATGCGCATGGTGCGCTCCATCTCGGAGATCGCCGGACCCGTTCCCTCGATGTTGAGGAGGACGTAGTGGCCCTTGCGGTTCTTCTTGATGCGGTAGGAGATGTTGCGCAGGCCCCAGTATTCGCGGCCGGCGACCTTGCCGCCGTTGTCCTGGATGACCTGGGTGAAGCCGTCGGCCAGCGCTTCCACCTGGGTGGCGGAGATGTCCTGGCGCGCAATAAAGACTGTCTCGTAGAACGACATTCGCGTCGATCTCCTTCTGGATGTTCGCGGTCCGGAGCCGGCCGGTGTTCGGCGCAAGCCACCCGAACCTAGCCGGGATTCGCCCGGCAAGGAGGCGGCGCACTATACACGAAGGCCCCCCTCGCGCAAGCGCTTGACTTGACCGGTCGCAGTGCCGACTTTCCCGCTAGTTGCGGGGCATTCATCGGGGATGGGAGCGGGCGCGAGAATGGCGCGGGCGGTGGTATTTCCGGGGCAGGGATCGCAGGCGGTCGGCATGGGCCGCGAGCTCGCCGAGGCCTTTCCCGCCGCGCGGCACACTTTCGAGGAAGTCGACGAGGCGCTGCGCCAGCGGCTATCCCGGCTCATGTTCGAGGGGCCGGAAAGCGATCTCACCCTGACCGAGAACGCCCAGCCGGCACTGATGGCGGCGAGCCTCGCGGTGCTGCGCGTGCTGGTGCAGGAGGGCGGGTTCGACCTGGCGCGCCACGCGGCCTTCGTCGCCGGCCATTCGCTGGGCGAATATTCGGCGCTCTGCGCCGCCGGCACCTTCACCATCGCCGATGCGGCGCGGCTCCTGAAACGGCGCGGCCAGGCGATGCAGCGGGCGGTGCCGGTCGGCGCGGGGACCATGGCAGCGCTCCTCGGGCTCGAGCTCGAGGCGGCCCGCGAGGTGGCGGAGGCGGCCCGCGAGGGCGAGGTCTGCGATGTCGCCAACGACAACGGTCCCGGCCAGGTGGTGGTGAGCGGCAGCACGGCGGCGGTGGAGCGGGCGCTGAAGATCGCCGCCGAGCGCGGCGCCCGGCGCGCCATCATGCTGCCGGTAAGCGCCCCCTTTCATTGCGCGATGATGGAGCCGGCGGCCCGCGAGATGGAGGAGGCGCTGGCGGCGGTCAGCATGGCCGCGCCGGAAGTGCCGGTCATCGCCAACGTCACCGCCGAGCCGGTTGACGATCCCGAGACCATTCGCCACCTGCTGGTGCGCCAGGTCACCGGTCTCGTGCGCTGGCGCGAGAGCGTCCTATATATGAAGCGCGAGGGCGTCGATACCGTCGTGGAGCTGGGCGCCGGCCGTGTGCTGGCGGGGCTGGTGAAGCGCATCGATCGCGAGATCGCCGTCGCCTCGGTCGGAACTCCCGCCGAGATCGAGACGTTCCTTAAGACACTCTAGGCGGAAAGGCGGCGATGTTCGACCTCAGCGGCAAGACGGCGCTGGTCACCGGCGCTTCCGGCGGCATCGGCGGCGCCATCGCGCGGGCGCTCCATCGCCAGGGCGCGACGGTGATGCTCGCCGGGACCCGCCAGCCGGCGCTCGAGGCCTTGGCCGCCGAGCTCGAGGGGCGCGCCCATGTTTTCGTCGGCGATCTCGCCGCGCCCGCCGCCGCCGACGCGGCGGTGAAGCAGGCCGAGGAGGCGATGGGCAAGCTCGACATCCTCGTCAACAACGCCGGTCTCACCCGCGACGGCCTCACCCTGCGCATGAAGGACGAGGACTGGCAGAAAGTGCTGGACGTCAACCTCACCGCCGGCTTCCGCCTGGCGCGGGCGGCGATGCGCGGCATGATGCGCCGGCGCGCCGGCCGCATCATCGGCATCACCTCGGTGGTCGGCGTCACCGGCAATCCGGGCCAGGCGAACTACGCGGCGTCCAAGGCGGGCATGATCGGCATGTCGAAGGCAATGGCGGCCGAGGTCGCTTCCCGCGGCATCACCGTCAACTGCGTGGCGCCGGGCTTCATCGTCTCGGCGATGACCGACGCGCTGACGCCCGAGCAGCGCGAGCGGATCACCGGAGCGATCCCGATGGGGCGCATCGGCGCGCCGGAGGAAGTGGCGGCGTGCGTCGTCTTCCTCGCCGGCGACGAGGCGGCCTACATCACCGGGCAAACCCTTCATGTGAATGGCGGAATGGCGATGATCTGAGCCGCGGCGATGCGTCTTTTCGAGTCTCTCCGGCGTCCCGCCGCGCCAATTGGCAATGGCCAGGAACTATGTTATGTGACGGCACCTTCGGCGGGGGGTCGCCGCCGCGCGGCCATCGGACCTGCGCGCGGCCGACTGAGGAGAGCCGAAGCGAGCTGCCCCATTCAGCGCATATCAATCCACCTGTCGAGGTAAACGTTATGAGCGATGTCGCCGAGCGAGTTAAGAAAATCGTCGTGGAGCATCTTGGCGTCGATGAGACCAAGGTGACGGACAACGCGAGCTTCATCGACGACCTCGGGGCCGACAGCCTCGACACTGTCGAGCTCGTGATGGCGTTCGAGGAGGAGTTCGGCTGCGAGATTCCCGACGATGCCGCCGAGAAGATCGTGACCGTGAAGGACGCGATCAATTTCATCGAGGCGCATAGCTGATGCGGGTAGCGGCGCGGCGGCATTGCTGCGCGCACCCGTCGCAGGCGCGATAGGTCCGAATCGGTATGAGACGTGTTGTCGTAACCGGCCTGGGCATGGTCACTCCGCTGGGATGCGGAGTGGAGGTCACGTGGCGTCGCCTGCTCGAAGGGCAGTCCGGCATTCGCGCGATCCAGGATTTCGACGTGTCCGATCTGCCCGCCAAGATCGCGGCGCAGGTGCCGCGCGGCGAGACTTCCTCCGGGCTCTTCAACGCCGATGAGTGGGTGCCGCCCAAGGAGCAGCGCAAGATGGACGAGTTCATCGTCTATGCGCTGGCGGCGGCGACCCAGGCGGTGGAGGATTCCGGCTGGAAGCCGCAGGACGCGGAGCGCCGCGAGCGCACCGGCGTGCTGATCGGCTCCGGCATCGGCGGTCTCCCCGGCATCATGGAAGGCGCGATCACGCTCCACGAGAAGGGGCCGCGCCGCATCTCGCCGTTCTTCATTCCGTCGAACCTGATCAACCTCGCCTCGGGCCATACCTCGATCAAGTACGGCTTCTCCGGTCCCAACCACGCGGGGGTGACGGCCTGCTCCACCGGCGCGCACGCGATCGGCGATGCGGCGCGGATGATCATGTGGGACGACGCCGACGTCATGGTCTGCGGCGGCGCCGAGGCGGCGGTCTGCCGGCTCGGCATCGCCGGCTTCGCCTCGGCGCGCGCGCTCTCCACCGCATTCAACGACGATCCGCCCAAGGCGTCGCGGCCCTGGGACCAGGCGCGCGACGGCTTCGTCATGGGCGAGGGCGCCGGCATCCTGGTGCTGGAGGAGTTCGAGCACGCCAAGGCCCGCGGCGCCAAGATCTACGCCGAGGTGATCGGCTATGGCATGTCGGGCGATGCCCATCACATCACTGCGCCGGCCGAGGACGGCAACGGCGCCTTCCGCGCCATGCGCAATGCGATCAACCGCGCCAAGCTCTCGCCCGACAGCATCGACTACATCAACGCCCATGGCACCTCGACCCCGCTCGGCGACGAGATCGAGCTCGGCGCGGTGAAGCGCCTCTTCGGCGGGCACTCCTACAAGCTCTCGATGTCCTCCACCAAGTCGGCGATCGGCCACCTCCTGGGCGCCGCCGGCAGCGTGGAGGCGATCTTCTCCATCCTGGCGCTGCGCGACGGCATCGTCCCGCCGACCCTCAACCTCGACAATCCCTCGCCGAGCTGCGACATCGATCTGGTGCCGCATCGCGCCAAGGAGCGACCGGTGCGCTACGCGCTGTCGAACTCCTTCGGCTTCGGCGGCACCAACGCCTCCCTCATCTTCGCCCGCGCGGGCTAGGGCGCCGCGATGACCTGGCCGTCTCGGGCCCGGCTCGTTCCTGCGCTTCTCCTCCTGGCGGCCTCGGTCGCGAGCTTCGGTCTCTCGGTCTGGAAGGACTGGACCAGCCCCGGTCCGTTGCCGGAGAGCACCATCGTCATCCTGCCGAAGGGCGGCGGCATCGCCAGCATCACGCTGGCGCTGAGGCGCGGCGGCGTCATCTCGCACGCCTGGGTCTTCCTGCTGGGCGTCGAGGCCACCGGCAGAGCCGGCCGTCTGCGCGCCGGCGAATACGAGTTCCCGGCCGCGATCGCGCCCGAGGATGTCGCCGACCTGCTGGCGAGCGGCAAGACGGTGCAGCATCGCCTCACCATCCCCGAGGGGCTCACCAGCGCCGAGATCGTCGCCCTCGTCAACGCCGAGCCCACGCTCGACGGCATCATCGCCAAGCTGCCGCCGGAGGGCGTTCTGGCGCCGCAGACCTATTTCTACTCGCTCGGCGACAAACGCTCGGCGCTGATCGAGCGCATGGAGCGCTCGATGACGAAATCCCTGGCGGAGAGCTGGAACGAGCGCAGCAAGGGCCTGCCGCTCGCCAATGCCCGCGAGGCGCTGATCCTGGCCTCGATCGTCGAGAAGGAGACCGCGCGCGAGGACGAGCGCCCGCACATCGCCGGCGTCTTCCTCAATCGTCTCCGTCTCGGCATCCGGCTGCAGGCGGACCCGACCGTCGTCTATGCGCTGACCCAGGGCAAGAGTCCGCTCGACCGTCCGCTCGGTCACGAGGATCTCAGCATCGAATCTCCCTACAACACCTACCTGATGAAGGGCCTGCCGCCCGGCCCGATCGACAACCCGGGCCTCGCTGCCTTGAAGGCGGTGCTGCATCCGCAGGCGTCGGAAGATCTCTACTTCGTCGCCATCGGCGACGGGTCCGGCCGGCACGTCTTCGCGAGGACGCTGGCGGAGCACAACGACCACGTGGCCGATCTCCGCCGCGCGCAGACGCAGGGGGCGACGCCGGCGCCCGTCACTCCGCCGGCGCGCCAGGGACAGGCGGCGGCCCCGCGCTGATCAGCCCCGCCGGCGCGGCCGCAGGATGCGATCGCTGAGCCGGCTCGGCAGCAGCGTCAAGATCCAGCTGCCGAGGGCGAGCTGCCAGGGAAAATCGATGTGCGCACGGTCCGCCGCTAGCCCGCGCACGATGATGGCGGCGGCGCGCTCGGCGCCCATCAGGAACGGCTTCGGAAAGCGCTTGCCCGATGTCATCGGCGTCGCGATGAAGCCGGGACAGATCACCGAGACCTTGATGCCCGCCGCCGCATGGGCGCCCCGCCACGCTTCGCCCAGCGCCGTGACCGCTGCCTTGGAGGCGCTGTAGGCGGGCGCGTCCGGCAGCCCGCGATAGCCCGCGAGCGAGCTCATGAGGGCGAGTTGCCCGCGTCCGCGCTCCGCCATCCGCTCGAGGGCGGGGTAGGCGGTGTTGAGCACGCCCTCGAGGTTCACCGCGAGGATCGCCCGCGCCTGCGCCTCGCCCTCGTGCATGCCGCCGACGCCGGCATTGGCGATCACGCTGTCGAGTGGCTGGGCGGTGTCCGCCGCCAGCACCCAGTGCCGCATGGCCCCGCGATCGGTGACGTCGACAGCCGCCGTCATCACCTCGGCGCCGCGCGCGGTGCAGTCGGCGGCCACCGCATCGAGTCGGGCGATATCGCGGCCGCCGAGGCTGAGGCGCATGCCGCCCGACGCATAGTGGCGCGCCAGCGCCGCGCCGATGCCGCTGGAGGCGCCGGTGATGAGGATGTGGCGGAAAGCGGCCATGGCGGCATCAGTTGTTGGCGAACCCGCCCAAGGCTATAACCTCGGCACGGGCGGCGGTCGAGGACAGAGCCGGCGCCAACGCTAAGAGCGGAGATTCCTTGGCTAAAGCCGCTGCCGACGCCGCGCGGAATTCTGGTGCTGTTGCCAGCATGACGGGATTCGCGCGCAGCGAGGGCGAGGCCGACGGCATCGCCTGGGCCTGGGAGATCAAGAGCGTCAACGGCAAGTCGCTCGATCTCAGGTTTCGGCTGCCGCCCGGCTGTGATGCGCTGGAGGTGCCGTTGCGCGCGCTGCTGGGCGAGCGGCTCAGGCGCGGATCGGTGACCGCCAATCTCTCGATCGTCCGTTCCGCAAGCGGCGGCAACCTCCGCGTCAACCGCGCCGCGCTGGAGCAGGTGCTGAGCCTCGCCCGCGAGCTAGAGCGCGAGGTGGGCGCGACGCCGCCCAGCACCGACGGTCTGCTGGCGCTCAAGGGCGTGCTGGAGAGCGGCGAGGAGGAGGGGCTCGATCCGGAGGCGCGCGCCCGCCGTGAGGCGGCGCTGCTGGCGGGCTGCCGGCGCGCCGTCGACGAGCTCTCGGGCATGCGCCGCGCCGAGGGCGCGCGCCTCGATGCGGTGCTGTGCGAGCGCCTCGACGAGATCGCCGGGCTGGTGGCGGCGGCGGAGCGCACCGCGGCGCTGCAGCCGGAGGCGGTGCGGGCGCGGCTCAAGAGCCTGGTCGATGCGCTCAAGGACGCGGTGCCGACGATTGCCGAGGATCGCCTGGCGCAGGAGGCGGCGCTGCTGGTCGCCAAGGCGGATGTGCGCGAGGAGCTCGACCGCCTCGGCGCCCATATCGCCGCCGCCCGCGAGCTGCTGGCGGAGGGCGCCGTCATCGGCCGCCGGCTCGATTTCCTCTGCCAGGAGTTCCATCGCGAGGCGAACACGCTCTGCTCCAAATCGGCGGACGTGGAGCTGACGCGCATCGGGCTCGCCCTCAAGGCCGCGATCGAGCAGCTCCGCGAGCAAGTGCAGAACATCGAGTAGGCGGATGAGCACCACCCAGATCGGACGCCGCGGCCTGCTGCTGGTGCTCTCATCACCCTCCGGTGCCGGCAAGACCTCGATCACGCGCATGCTGGTGGAGCGCGAGCCCGAGCTCGGCATCTCCGTCTCAGTGACCACACGAAAGCCACGCGCCGGCGAGGCGGATGGCGAGCATTATCACTTCGTCAGCAATCAGCGTTTCGACGAGATGATCGCCAAGGGCGAGCTGCTGGAGCACGCCACTGTCTTCGGCAACCGCTACGGCACGCCGCGCGGGCCGGTGGAGGCGGTGCTGCAATCCGGCCGCGATATCGTCAGCGACATCGACTGGCAGGGGACCCAGCAGCTCACCCAATCCTTGCGCCACGATCTCGTCGCCGTCTTCATCCTGCCGCCGAGCATGGCGGCGCTGGAGGATCGGCTGCAGCGACGGGCCCAGGATAGTGCCGAGGTGGTGGCGCAGCGAATGGCGAAATCCGCCGACGAGATGAGCCACTGGCCGGAGTACGACTACGTCATCGTCAACCACGACCTCGAGGACAGCGTTCGGCTGGTGCAGGCGATCCTGACCTCGGAGCGCCTGAAGCGGGAGCGCCAGATCGGTCTCGCGGAATTCGTCAACCGGCTGCGCGGCGGCGACTAGCAAGGGGCGGGTTCGAGATGAGCGTCCAGGCCTCGGTGAAGCGGTGCACGCCCGCCGATATCGGCGCGCGCAAGGGCGGCGTGCCGCTGGTCTGCCTCACCGCCTACACGACGCCGATGGCGCGGCTCCTCGATCCCGTCTCGGACCTGCTGCTGGTCGGTGACAGCCTGGGCATGGTCGTCTACGGCTTCGACAGCACGCTGCCGGTGACCGTCGAGATGATGATCGCGCACGGCGCCGCCGTCGTGCGCGGCGCCAGGCAATCCTGCGTCATCATCGACATGCCCTTCGGCAGCTACCAGGAATCCCCGGCGCAGGCGTTCCGCAACGCCGCGCGCCTCATGGCGGAGACCGGCGCCACCGGCGTCAAGCTCGAGGGCGGCACCGCCATGGCGGAGACCATCCGTTTCCTGGCGGAGCGCGGCGTGCCGGTGCTGGGCCATATCGGGTTGCAGCCGCAGTCGGTGAACGCGCTCGGCGGCTTCCGCGCCCAGGGTCGCGGCGAGGCGGAAGCCTCCCGCATCATGGCGGATGCCCGTGCCGCCGCCGGTGCCGGCGCCTTCGCCCTGGTAGTCGAAGGCACCGTCGAGCCGTTGGCGCGGCAAATCACCGAGGCGGTCGCGGTGCCCACCATCGGGATCGGCGCCTCGGCCGCCTGCGACGGCCAGATCCTGGTGACCGAGGATCTGCTCGGCATCTTCGCCGAGTTCACGCCGCGCTTCGTCAGACGCTATGGCGAGATCGGCGCGGCGATTACCGCGGCGGCCGCAGCCTATGCGGAGGACGTGAAGGCGCGCCGCTTCCCCGGCCGCGAGCACGTCTATGGCGCGGCGAAGCCGGATCCGAAGGGCTGAACCGTCCCCGCAAGGGCGCGCGCCAGGGTGCAGAACTCCTCGACGCTCAGCTCCTCCGCGCGGGCGGTGGGAGCGATGCCGGTGGTGTCGAGCAGGGGCTCCGGCGGCACGCCGAGGCTGCGCAGGCTCTGGCGCAGCATCTTGCGGCGCTGGCCGAAGGCGGCGGCGGTGACGCGCTCGAGATCCTCGCGCCGGCAGGGCGACAGCGGCTCGGCGCGGGCAACGATCCGCACCAGGGTCGAGGTCACCTTCGGCGCCGGCACGAAGGCGGTGGGCGCGATGTCGAAGAGCGGCGTCACCTCGGCGATCCACTGCACCAGCACCGAGAGCCGGCCATAGTCCTTCGTGCGCGGGACCGCGGTGAGCCGCCGCGCCACCTCCTTCTGGAACATCAGCGTCAGGCTCTCGTAGCCGCCGAGGCCCGGCAGCCAGCGCAGCAGCAGCGCGGTCGCGATGTTGTAGGGGAGGTTGGCGACGATCCGGCGCGGCGCCGGCGCGAGAGCAGCGGGATCGATCTCCAGCGCGTCGCCGGCAACGATGCGGAGCCGCTCGGGATAGGCTGTCGCGAGCTCGGCGAGCGCCGCCACGCAGCGGTCATCGCGCTCGATGGCGGTGACGCTGGCGGCGCCGGCGGCGAGGAGCGCGCGGGTGAGCCCGCCCGGGCCCGGCCCGACCTCGACGACGTTGACGCCCGCCAGCGGGCCCGCGGCGCGGGCGATGCGGGCGATCAAGTTGAGGTCGAGGAGGAAATTCTGGCCGAGGGACTTGCGGGCGGCAAGGCCGTGCCGCCGGATCACCTCGCGCAGCGCCGGCAGTTCTGGTGCCGTCGCGCTCATGCCAAAGGCGGTCAGGCCACCGAGCGCCGTGCGGTGCGCCGCTCCGCCATCTCGCCGGCGAGCTGCAGCGCGGCGATCAGGCTGTCGGGATTGGCGATGCCCTTGCCGGCGATGTCGCAGGCGGTGCCGTGATCCGGCGAGGTGCGGATGAAGGGCAGGCCCAGCGTGACGTTGACGCCGCGATCGAAATCGATGGTCTTGATCGGGATCAGCGCCTGGTCGTGATACATGCAGAGCGCGGCGTCGTAGCGCGCGCGGGCGCCGGGATGGAACATGGTGTCGGGCGGGTAGGGCCCGCCGACGGTGAAGCCCTCGGCGCGCAGCGCCTCGATCGCCGGCGTCACCATCTCGATCTCCTCGCGGCCCATGGCGCCGTTCTCGCCCGCATGAGGGTTGAGCCCGGCGACGGCGAGCCGCGGCCGCGCGATGCCGAAGTCGCTGGTCAGCGCGCGGGCGGTGATGCGGCCGGCGAGCACGATCCCGTCGCGGGTGAGGCGCTGCAGCGCCTCCCGGAGAGCCACATGGACGGTCACGGGCACCACGCGGAGCTCGCTGCAGGCGAGCATCATGATCGCCTTGGCGTCGCCGCCGGCGAGCTCCTCCAGGAACTCGGTGTGGCCGGGGTGCCGGAAGCCGGCGGCGTAGAGCGTCTCCTTCTGAATGGGATTGGTGACGACGGCGGCGGCGCGGTGCGCGGTGACCAGCCCGACCGCGGTGGTGATC
>DATKPX010000365.1:0-11487 GCA_035523855.1 Allostellaceae bacterium | reverse complement strand
GTGCGCGAGACCCATCCCGACATGAAGGTGATCTTCATCTCCGGCTACACCGAGGACGCGTTCCGCAAGCGCCTCGACAGCGACACCGAGATCCACTTCCTGCCCAAGCCCTTCAGCCTGAAGCAGCTCGCCGGCAAGGTGAAGGAAGTGATGGTGGCCGAGGCGCCGGCGTCCGCGAAGTAGGCGGGCGCTGCTGCCCTCGCGTCCTTCGACGCGCGGCGCCTTGCGCCGCTTTCTCAGGATGAGGCGATTTTCTTTCTCCCGCCTCCTGTCTTCCCGCAATCTCCTTTCCTCCTCATCCTGAGCAAGCAGCCGCAGGGAGCGGGTCGAAGGACGCATGCTGCTCTTGCAGCGTCCGCCTGGAGAGCGCACGCTCCCTCCCTGGCGAGGAGGCATCCATGGCAGAGGCGAAGCAGACCCGCCGGCCCAAGCTGGTCGGCATGAACCACGTGGCGATCGAGGTGGGCGATGTCGAGGAGGCGCTCGCCTTCTATGGCAGGATCTTCGACTTCACGCTCCGCGGCAAAGGCAAGGGCCAGGCCTTCATCGACATGGGCGACCAGTTCATCGCGCTGATGGAGGTGAAGCAGCCCGAGACCGGCGGCAGCCGGCATTTCGGCGTCGTGGTCGATGACCGCTCGGCGGTGCGCGATCTCGCCAAGGCCGCCGGCGCCGAGATGGTGCCGGGCCCGTTCCTCGACTTCCTCGATCCCTGGGGCAACCGGATCGAGGTCATCGCCTATGAGGATATCCAGTTCACCAAGGCGCCCCATGTCCTGCGCGGCATGGGGCTCCGCCTCGACAAGACCGAGAAGGCGCGCCGCGAGCTCGCCGACAAGGGCATGGCGCCGGATTGAGCGACTGAGTCAAATGGAGGGACCGATGAGCGACGACGCGAATTTCAAGAGCCTGACCCAGGCGGTGCAGCGCTATTTCGACCTGATGTACGACTGCGACCTCGCCCGCTTCGACCACGTCTTCTATCCGAGCGCGCAGCTGCACGGCTTCCGCGAGGGCAAGATGACGGTCTGGCGGATGGCGCAGTACAAGGAGATCCTCGCCGGCCGGAAATCGCCGCGCTCCCAGGGCTCGCCGCGCGATGAGGCGATCCTGCTGATGGATTTCGCCTCGCCGACCCAGGCCCTGGTCAAGGTGCGCGTCCGCATCAACGACATGCACTTCGTCGATCACCTGACCTATCACCTGATCGACGGCGAGTGGCTCATCACCTCCAAGGGCTATCATCTGGAGCGCAAGGCGAGCTGAGCGGCGCCGCTCAGTCCGCCGTCTGCGGCGTCGGGTGCCGCCCGGCGCGCTGCGGCAGCAGGGCGAGACAGAGCAGGATGAAGACGGCGATCACCGCCGAGGCGAGCGGGCGGCTGAGGGCAAGGCCGCCCTCGCCGACGGGCTTGTCGAGAAAATCGCCGACGGTGGCGCCGAGCGGCCGCGTCAGGATGAAGGCGGCCCAGAACAGGCTGACGCGGGAGAGCGGCGTCCAGTAATAGCCGGCCGCCACCAGCGCCAGCGCCGCCGCGAACACCAGCGCGCCGCCGTCGTAACCGAGGCCGGAATCCGCCAGCCAGTCGCCGAGCGCGGTGCCGAGCGTCTGCGAGCAGGTGATGGCGGCCCAGTAGAAGGCCTCGCTTCTGGGCGCGCTCACCGTGTCCACCGAGATCGATCCCTCGGAGCGGTACCAGAGGCTCAGCACCAGCAGCACCGAGGCCAGCAGGATCAGCGAGCCGCCCGCATATCCGACGCCAAGGGAGCGGTCGGCGAAATCGGCCATGGTGGTGCCGAACGTGGTCGAGGCCACGATCGTCGCCCAATAGAGCAGGGGCTGGAACCGGCGGGCCGCGATCTGGAACCCGACCAGCACCAGCAGCGCGGCGAGGAACAGCAGCGTGCCGGCGAGATAGCCCCAGTCGAGCGTCATCGTCACCGAGTCGCCGCCGGTCTCGCCCAGCGTCGTCGCGGCTATCTTGATGACCCAGAAGCCGAGAGTGATCTCCGGGACCTTGCTCGCTACTTCTTTCATCGGCGGCGTCCATCCGGCAGTGACAGATCCGCCAAATTAGGACGCCGGCGCGGCGCGTGCCTTGTGAGCGAGATAAGGTGCGCTCATGGGTTGAGCGTGCCGCTGCGCCACCGTCGCTGCCGGCTAAGCCAGTGCCTTAGAGATCAGCCCGGGCGGGATCAGCGCCGGACGCTCCGCCGCGACGCCTCGGCCCGTCGGCAGCAGCGCGGCCGGCGCAGCCGAGCGTCTTCAGGGGAAGGATCGCCGATCGGAGCGCGTCGTCTGACAGGCCGGCACGGAGGCAGCTCGCCCGTTTCCTCCGCCGGCAGTCTCGCCGCGAGCGCCAGCCCGCGCTCGTCGGCGATTGCGGCCGCTGGACTGGCGCTGGCGTCCCGCCGGTCGACGCTGCGGAAAGCGCGCCGACCCTGCAGGGTCAGGGCGGCGTGCCCTGCGCGCCGCCGGGCGAGATGGTGACGCTGCCCGGCGTCACGTCCTGGGAGTGATCCTGAGGCGGCGGCGCCTGCGGCGCCGGCGTCACCGTCGCGCCGGAGTCCGGTGCCGGCGATTCTGTCTCGCCGAGCGCGCGCGGCTCGCGGCCCTTCACATAGGTCATGCCGTCGATCGTCACCGTTTCCTCGGACGGCGCGGGGGAGACCGCGGGCGGCTCGGCCGGCTTGCGCGCGCGGTCCTCGCGGGTGGCGGTGTCCGATGCCTTCGGCTTGGCTGCTTTCTTGGCGGCAGGCTCGCCCGGTCGCGCGGCCTCCTTCGTCGGCGGCACTTTCACCAGCGGCGGGGTCGGCGGCGTCAGCGCCTGCGCCGGCGGCGGCGATGCAGGCGGCGGAACCGTCGCGGTCTGCTGTGGCGGTGCCGACGCCGGCGGCGGGACGACTGGCGTCGCGCTGGTGCGGGAAGCGGAGCCAGCGGGCGTGCTTGCTGATGCGGCGGGCGCGCTGGGAGCGGGCACGCTCGGGGCCGGGGCGGCGGTTGCCGCCTGATCGGCCGGCGGCGGGACCGGCGGCGGCGCGGGCGCCGCCGTCACCGGAGGCGGTGTCGTCGCGGCCTGCTCCGGCGGCGGCGCTGGCGCCGGCGCGGCGGGCGCGGTTTCTCCGCTGCCGGTGGAGGCGGTCGGCGCACCCGTGTCCGGTACCGGCGGCGTCCCGCTGCGCAGCAGCAGGATGACGACGGCGGCGATCACCGCGACGCCGATCACCACGCCGGGGAGGTAGCGGCGGCTCGGCAGCCACTCTTCCCAGAAGCTGGGCTCGGGGTCGAAAGAGCGGATGCGGTGGTCGACGCTGTCGAGCCGCGGATCGACGCCATCGAGCGACGGCCGTTCCGTGCCGGCGGCGGCCGGCTGCGGCGGCTGGGCGGGCTCAGGCCTGGCGGCCGGCGACGCCGGCATCTGCGGGATCTCGTAACCCGCGGCCGTCGGCGCGCTCGCGCTCTCGACCGCGCCCGCCGCGGGTGGCGGCGCGGCCTCTGCGGCCGCCGCTGTCGCGGCATCGGCCTCCAGCGCGGTTTCGCCCACCGGCGCCTCGCCGGCGCGCTGCACCTGCTGCAGATCCGGAAACTGTGCGAGGAGCGCCGTGATCGCCGTCCTGGTCCAGCCGTGGTTGCGGATGATGGGAGCGGTCTCGAAGGCCTTGCCGAGGCGCAGCGCGGCCTGGCGCAGCTCGTTGCGGCCGATCACCAGCGCGATGATCGGCGGCTGCGCGTCGGCGAATTCCTGCAGGCCGGCCTGGCGCAGCAGCCCGGCGAGCCGCGGCACCGCCCGATCCGGCCGCGCCGGAGCGACGTCGACCAGCGCGATCCCGCGCTCCGGATGGAGCGCGATGTAGAGTCCGCCATAGATCTCCTTGCCCGTGCTGTCGAAGGGGGAGATGCCGCCGCGGCGGAACACCGCCCAGGGCGGCGGCAGCGCCGCCAGCGCGGCGCCGAGGCCGGTGGCGGGGGTGAATGTCGCCGGCGTTGCCGGAGCGCCTGCAACCTGCTCGGACTTGATCTGATTGGCTCTCACGATGCGGAACCACCAATTGTTTGTGCGTTCAACTGCTCGGTGGGCGCGCGCCAGCTTGGCGCAGGCCCTGCGCATCCATCATCCTCGGCCGATCGCAGCCGACATATTCTCTGCGGAAGCGGTTGCCAGACTAACAGCTCCATAGAGGATGGCTAGTCGTTGCCCGCTACAGTTCTCGCCTTTGCGAAAAAGGATTCAGGCGGCCGAAAGGTTGCATGACCCGCGCAATAATTTGCGCCACCGGCCCGATGGCGACGCCAGTTCTAGGCGGAAGGCCGGTTATTCTTCCTCGGCCCGCGGGATGGTTCCCGTTTTTGTCATGACGATGTCGCGCCCGCGCGCAGCCCGTTGAAACGGCCAGAACGTGCTGGCGGCCGCCGCCTCAGTCGCTCGTTCCCTCGCGCCGCCTGATGTTCGGCTCGCGCAGCTGGAAGCGCTTGGCGCCGACCGCGCGCAGGCCTTTCTCCGCCGCGTGATCGACGATTGCGACCTGCCTGCATTTGGCGCAGACGACGCGATCGCCGTCGCTGACCGTCGCCGGGCCGGTGAAGCGCTTGTGCTGGCAGTGCGGGCACTCCGCGTCCTTGCCCTCAATCGTGTAGCCGACGGTTGCCATGAAAGCGCCTTCTTTGGGAGCGGGATGCGTGGCCCTTGCTATAGCCGAAATCGCGGCCGGTTCCATAGCATCCTTGCGTCGGGTGAGGTGCCCATCGGCCGGGCAGCGGGAATATCTCCCCCGTGCCGGTGTGTCAGATTGCGGCCTGCCGGGAGCCTGCTCCCCGTACCGATGAGCAATGCCGCGCGGCGGGTTCAATAACTGTCGCGACAAGGCTGAGGCAGTTCTGAAGCCAAAACTTCCGCCGGCAACTCCGCGTCGGCTCCGCTATTAGGCTCTGCATGCCAGATGTCATCGAGCACTTGGCCCGCGCCCTGATCGAAGCGCATGGCGACGAGGCCGTCAGTTTTGCCGAACAGGCGCTCACCAATGTCCGCAATCTCGCATTGCTGGACAGGGTCGCGGAGTGGGAGCGGGTGATCGCCACCATCAAGGCGATGCAGAATCCGCGCGCCTGACGCGCGCGCCATCGGTTTTCGGCCGCGCCGCGCGGCGGCAGGGCGCGCAACCGGCCGCGCGCGAGTCGATGCCCGGGAAGCCGCGCGGCCAGCTGCCGAGCCGTTCGCTCGGATTTGACCGGTGGCCGCCGCGATCCGGCCGCGGCGAGTTGCCGATCATGATGGAGACATCTTTTTAATTCAATTACTTGAAGCCGATCCAAGCGGTCGAACAAAGAAAGAACTTGCGCACGGGAACAAAACGCGTACGATCGCTCTGGGTCGGCGAGGGCAGAGGTCCGAGCGCGCCGGCTCCGGGCGCCGAGGCGGCGCCGCCCTGGGTTGTGGACGGGTGCGTTGCGTCGCTCGGGACCGATATGGAATAAGAGGAGAGAGAGATGTCGCAGGCGCAGTTGCGGGTGGTGGACAAGGACAACATGGACAAGCAGAAGGCGCTCGACGCCGCGCTGGGACAGATCGAGCGCGCGTTCGGCAAGGGCTCCGTCATGCGGCTGGGCGCCCGCGAGGCCGCGGCGGGCGAGGCGGAGGTGGTCTCCACCGGCTCGCTCGGCCTCGACATCGCCCTCGGCATCGGCGGCTTGCCGCGCGGCCGCATCATCGAGATCTACGGGCCGGAGAGCTCCGGCAAGACCACGCTGGCGCTGCACGTCATCGCCGAGGCGCAGAAGGCCGGCGGCACCTGCGCCTTCGTCGACGCGGAGCATGCGCTCGATGCGGGCTATGCGAAGAAGCTCGGCGTCAACACCGAGGATCTCCTGATCTCGCAGCCGGATGCCGGCGAGCAGGCGCTGGAGATCGCCGATACGCTGGTGCGCTCCGGCGCCATCGACGTGCTCGTCGTCGACTCCGTGGCGGCGCTGGTGCCGCGCGCCGAGCTCGAGGGCGAGATGGGTGACAGCCACATGGGACTCCATGCGCGGCTGATGAGCCAGGCGCTCCGCAAGCTCACGGGCTCGATCTCGCGCTCGCGCTGCATGGTGATCTTCATCAACCAGATCCGCATGAAGATCGGCGTGATGTTCGGCAATCCCGAGACCACCACCGGCGGCCACGCGCTCAAGTTCTACGCCTCGGTCCGTCTCGACATCCGCCGCATCGGCGCGATCAAGGAGCGCGAGCAGGTGATCGGCAACCAGACCCGCGTCAAGGTGGTGAAGAACAAGATGGCGCCGCCGTTCAAGGTGGTGGAGTTCGACATCATGTACGGCGAGGGCGTCTCCAAGCGCGGCGAGCTGATCGATCTCGGCATCCAGGCCGGCGTGGTGGAGAAATCCGGCTCCTGGTTCTCCTATGACGGCCAGCGCATCGGCCAGGGCCGCGAGAACACCAAGAACTTCCTGAAAGACAATCCCGATGTCGCCGAGGCGATCGAGCGGGCGATCCGCTCCAACGCCGGCCTCGTCGCCGACGCCATGATGGTGGGCGCGGCCGGCGAAGGCGGCGGCGACAGCGAGGACGCGGAGTAGCCTCGCATCGAGGTTGCAGGAGGGAAGCGGCGCCGGTCACTCCGGCGCCGCTTTCTTTTTCGGGGCCGGGCGCGGCACAAATGTGAATGTGCGAAACGAACCCAATTTCCGAACCGGGGCCGGATCACGCGTAAGAAAAAAGACATTTCACCACGGAGACACGGAGACACGGAGACACGGAGACACGGAGAAGGTGAGGTCGCGACATCTGCTGGAAATCCCTCCGTGTCCTCCGTGCCTCCGTGGTGAATCCGACGTTTGCCTGCGGCGCCTTCGGCCGGCGAATATTTTTGCGAAACGAAGCCAATTTCCCCTACGACCCCACCAGCCCCAGCCTGGGGCTCGAGGCCTCCGCGTGGCGGCGCTTCGGGATCCGGCCGGCGAGGAAGGCGTCGCGGCCGGCCTCGACCGCGCGAGCCAGCGCGCGCGCCATCCGCACGGGCTCGCGCGCCTTGGCGATCGCGGTGTTGGCGAGCACCGCGGCGCAGCCCAGCTCCAGGGCGAGCGCCGCGTCGGAGGCGGTGCCGATGCCGGCGTCGAGGATCACCGGCACGGGACTACGCGCGCAGATGAGCTCGATGTTGTAGGGGTTGAGGATGCCTTGCCCGGAGCCGATCGGCGACCCCAGCGGCATCACCGCCGCCGCGCCGCAATCGGCGAGCCGCCGGCAGAGCAGGGGATCGTCGGTGCAGTAGGGCAGCACGGTGAAGCCCTTCGCCACCAGCTCCGCCGTCGCCTCGAGGAGCAGCGGCCCGTCCGGGTAGAGCGTCTCGAAATCGCCGATCAGCTCCAGCTTCACCCAGTCGGTCTCCAGCGCCTCGCGCGCGAGCTCGGCGGTGAGCACCGCGTCGCGCACGCTGGCGCAGCCCGCCGTGTTCGGCAGCAGCGGCACCAGCGGTCCCAGCACCTCCAGCAGGCTCCCCGCGTAGGGATCGCGGGAGAGCCGGCGCATGGAGACCGTCACCATGCCCGGCGCGCCCGCCGCGATCGCCTCGGTGAGCGCCTGCTGGTTGGGATAGCCCGCGCTTCCCATCAGCAGCCGCGAGCCGAAACTCCGGCCGGCGATGGTGAGCCGGTCCTCCGCCGCTGGATTTCCTGCCTCGTTCATCGCTCAGCCTCCCTGCGTCGCGCGTACGACCTCGATCTCGTCGCCGGCGGCGAGACCGCGCGCCCGCCAGCTCGCCCGCGGCACGACGGCGCCGTTCACCGCCACCGCGACACCGCGCGGGGCGCCGGCGATGCGAAGCTCCGCCACCAGATCGGCGACCGTCGCCGCGGCCACGTCCTGCTCGCTACCGTTGAGCCGCACGGTGATCATCGGATTGCCTCGCCTGCGTGTGGAAGCGCGTGATCGAGAAGGGACGGATGACAGGGCCCGCTTCGCCGGTGAGGACCGCGCGGCTCACCTCGTCCGCGGTCACCGGCGTCAGCAGGATGCCGTTGCGATGATGGCCGGTCGCCAGCACCAGCCCGTCGACGGGCGAAGGCCCGAGCACCGGCGCGTCGTCCGGCGAGCCCGGCCGGAATCCCACCCACATCTCGTCGATGGGGAGCTCGTCGATGGCGGGAAGCGCGCGCCAGGCCGCCTCCAGCAGGCTGAGCGCGCCGCCGGCGGTGAGCGTCTCGTCGAAGCCGCGCTCCTCCACCGTGGCGCCCAGGATGAGGCGGCCGTCCCGCCGCGGCACCAGATAGACGCCGGGCGCCCAGATCACGTGGGAGACGAGGGGTGCTGTCTTCTCCATGCGGAGCGCGATGAGCTGGCCCTTCACCGGCCTGATCGGCGGCAGCGCTTCCGGCGGAATGCCCGGTATCGCCCGCGACCAGGCGCCCGCCGCCAGCACGACGATGTCGGCGGCATGGCCGCCATCGGCGAGCCGCACGCCGCTGACGCGTCCGCCCGCCGTCTCCAGCGCGGTGACGGCGCTGTTCTCATGGAGGCGCCCGCCGGCGTGGGTGAAGGCAACCGCGAGCGCCTCCACGAGGCGGCGGTTGTTCACCTGGTGGTCGCCGGCGCTCAGCACCGCGCCGGCGAGGCTCGCGCCGAGATGCGGCTCGCGCTTGCGCGCCGCGGCGGGGGTCAGCCACTCGAGCTCGATGCCGAGGCCGCGCTGGAACTCGTAGGAGAAACGGAGCTGGCGCAGATCGTCGCCGGTGAGCGCCAGCTCCAGCGTTCCCTCCGTCCTCAGCTCCACGTCGATGCCGGACGCGTCCCGGAGCTCCGCGGCGAAGCCCGGCCAGCGGCGCTGGCTCTCGCGATTGAGGGCAAGGAGGGGGATCTCGCCGGGCTCCGCTTCGATGCCGGCCGCCAGCATGCCCGCGGCGGCCCAGCTCGCGCCGTGGCCGGCGGCGCCGCGCTCGAAGACGTCGACGGCGCAGCCGGCGGCGGCCAGCCGCCAGCCGATGCCCAGACCCACGGCGCCGCCGCCGATGATGGCGATCCGCGGGCGGTCCCCACGGGTGATGGATCGGGATGAAGCGTCGCTGCTCATCGGCTCCCTTCGCTGGCATTACCCAGGCAGGTTCTATGGGTTTGATCTCAGCCGCCCCGCGGGGACGGCACCCCAGCCACTCCCGACATCTGAGCGCGGCAGGCCCGCGGATGCAAGGGGATGCCGGGGTGCCCGGCTGGACAGTCCGGCAACCCCCGGCTACAACCGCCCTTCCGCCGGCGCCAAACGGTTGCCGACCCTATTGGCTTGCGCCCGCTCAAGGCCCAGATTCCCGATATGCAAAGCACGAACGACATCCGCGCCGCCTTCCTGGCCTATTTCGGCCGCAACGGGCATGAGGTGGTCTCCTCGAGCCCCCTGGTGCCGCGCAACGACCCGACCCTGCTGTTCACCAACGCGGGGATGGTGCAGTTCAAGAACGTCTTCACCGGCGTCGAGAAGCGCGCCTATTCGCGCGCCACCACCTCGCAGAAATGTGTCCGCGCCGGCGGCAAGCACAACGACCTGGAGAATGTCGGCTACACCGCCCGGCATCACACCTTCTTCGAGATGCTCGGCAACTTCTCCTTCGGCGACTATTTCAAGGACGTCGCCATCGAGCTCGCCTGGAACCTGGTCACCAAGGAATTCGGCCTGCCGAAGGAGAAGCTGCTGGTCACCGTCTACTCCGAGGACGAGGAGGCGGCGGGGCACTGGCGCAAGATCGCCGGGCTGCCCGACAGCCGGATCATCCGCATCCCGACCGCGGACAATTTCTGGGCGATGGGCGACACCGGCCCCTGCGGCCCCTGCTCGGAGATCTTCTACGACCACGGTCCGGAGATCCCCGGCGGCCCGCCCGGCAGCCCGGACGCCGACGGCGACCGCTTCATCGAGATCTGGAACCTGGTCTTCATGCAGTACGAGCAGGTGACGAAGGAGAAGCGCGTCAACCTGCCGCGCCCCTCCATCGACACCGGCATGGGCCTCGAGCGCATCGCCGCGGTGCTGCAGGGGAAGCACGACAACTACGACATCGACCTGATGCGGGCGCTGATCCTCGCTTCCGCCGAGGCGTCCCGCGTGGCGCCGGACGGGCCCCATGCGGTCTCCCATCGCGTCATCGCCGATCACCTGCGCGCCTCCTCGTTCCTGATCGCCGATGGCGTGCTGCCGGCGAAGGACGGGCGCGGCTATGTGCTGCGCCGGATCATGCGCCGCGCCATGCGTCACGCGCACATCCTGGGCGCGACCGAGCCGCTGATGTGGAAGCTGGTGCCGGCGCTGGTGCGCCAGATGGGGGCACATTATCCCGAGCTGGTGCGCGCGGAGCCGCTCATCACCGAGACGCTGCGTCTCGAGGAGACCACCTTCCGCCAGACGCTCGGCCGCGGCCTCGCGCTGCTCGACGAGGCGGTGGCGGGGAAGGGGATGGCGAGCGACGGCAAGACGCTCTCCGGCAGCGTCGCCTTCCAGCTCTATGACACCTACGGCTTCCCGCTCGATCTGACGCAGGACATTCTGCGGTCGCGCAAGCTCGCGGTCGACACCGCGGGTTTCGACCGCGAGATGGAGGCGGCGAAAGCGCGCTCGCGCGCCTCCTGGGTCGGCTCCGGCGAGGCGGCGACCGAGCAGCTCTGGTTCGAGCTCCGCGACAAGCTGGGCGCCACCGAGTTCCTGGGCTACGAGACCGACGTCGCCGAGGGCCGCGTGCTGGCGCTGGTGGTCGACGGCAAGGAAGTGGACCGCATCGAGGCCGGCACCAAGGCGCAGCTGCTGGTGAACCAGACGCCCTTCTACGCGGAATCCGGCGGCCAGGTCGGCGACACCGGCGACATCTTCACCTCGACCGGCGCCGACTTCCAGGTTTCCGACACCCTCAAGAAGGCGGGCGAGCTTCATGTCCATGTGGGCGTGCTCGCGCACGGCAAGCTCGCGGTCGGCGACGCGGTCGAGCTCCGCATCGACACCGAGCGCCGGCGTCGGCTGCGCGCCAACCATTCGGTGACGCACCTGCTGCACCAGGCGCTGCGCCGTCGGCTCGGCGCGCATGTGACGCAGAAGGGGTCGCTGGTGGCGCCCGACCGCATGCGCTTCGACTTCAGCCATGGGCGGCCGCTCTCGGTCGAGGACATCCAGGTGGTCGAGAACGAGGTCAACAGCCGAATCCGCGAGAACGCCGAGGTCTCGACGCGGCAGATGACGCCGGAGAAGGCGGTGGCGGCGGGCGCGCTCGCGCTCTTCGGCGAGAAGTACGGCGACGAGGTGCGCGTGGTCGCCATGGGCGACGAGGCCACCGACACCGGCGATCACAGGCATTTCTCCGTCGAGCTCTGCGGCGGCACTCACGTGCGCCGCACCGGCGACATCGGCATCTTCAAGATCGTCTCCGAGAGCGCGGTGGCGGCGGGTGTCCGCCGCGTCGAGGTGATGACCGGCGCCGCCGCCGAGGCGCATCTCGCCGAGGAGGAGGGGCTGCTGCGCCAG
>DATKPX010000364.1:0-14824 GCA_035523855.1 Allostellaceae bacterium | reverse complement strand
GCGCCGCCTGCCGGAGCCGGAGATCCGGCGCAAGGTCACCGAGGCACTGGAGCTGGTGCGGCTGCCAGGCGTCGCGGAGCGGCGGCCAAAGCAGCTGTCCGGCGGCCAGCAGCAGCGGATCGCGATCGCCCGCTGCCTGGTCTATGGCCCCGCACTGGTGCTGATGGACGAGCCGCTGGGCGCCCTCGACAAGAAGCTCCGCGAGCAGCTGCAGCTCGAGATCAAGCGGCTGCATTCGACGCTCGGCACCACCATCCTCTACGTCACTCACGACCAGGAGGAGGCGCTGGTGATGTCGGACCGCATCTGCCTCATGCGCGAGGGGCGGATCGAGCAGCTCGGCAGCGCGAGCGAGCTCTATTTCCGCCCGCGCACCGTCTATGCGGCGGATTTTCTCGGCGAATCGAATTT
Source organism: Allostellaceae bacterium (assembly GCA_035523855.1). Taxonomy (GTDB): domain Bacteria; phylum Pseudomonadota; class Alphaproteobacteria; order ATCC43930; family CGMCC-115725; genus DASZHJ01. The sequence continues at coordinate 14,413 of DATKPX010000364.1, read as the reverse complement.
GCTCGACGCGATGCTCACCGAGACTCCGGACGGCATCCGGCTCGCCGCGGCTGGCGGCATCGAGATGCGGCTGGCGCCCGATCAGAAGGCGCGGCCGGGCAAGGTCAAGCTGCTGATCAGGCCCGAGAAGCTGGAGGTGATGGAGCCTGGCGTGTCGGCGCCGAACATGATCGACGGCGTGCTGGAGGACGTGGTCTTCATCGGCGGCGTGACGAACTTCCGCGTCCGCGTCACCGACGACGTCCTGATCACCGCCAAGCGCCTCACCAGCGAAGCGCGCCTCGACTTCACCGCGGGCAGGCGGATCCGCCTCGGCTGGAGCTCGACCGATGCGGTGATCCTGGCGGCGTAGCGGCGCCGCTCGCCGTGGCGATTGCCTTTTTCACGACGTTCGGCTTTGGTGTGTGTGTGCGTTGCATCTGCTGCTCGCGGTGGAGGACTCATGGAAATCGGCTTTGCGGCGCCGACCGCAGGACCGCTGGCGGAGCCCGAACCGCTCTTCCGGATCTGCGCCGCGGCGGAGGCGATGGGGTTCGGCTTCGCCTCCTTCAGCGACCACGTCGTCATCCCCACGAGCATCAGCCCGAACTATCCCTATTCCGAGACCGGCGAGTTCCCGCAGGGATCGCGCGGCGGACGGCACGAGCAGCTGACCGAGATGGCCTTCGTCGCGGCCAAGACCACGCGGCTCAAGCTGGTCGCCTCGGTCATGGTGGTGCCGCACCGGCCGGCGGTGCTGACCGCGAAGATACTCTCCACCATCGACATCCTGTCGAGCGGCCGCCTGATCGTCGGCGTCGGCGCCGGTTGGCTGCGCGAGGAGTTCGAGGCGATCGGCGCGCCGCCCTTCGCCGCCCGCGGCGCCGTCACCGACGAATATCTCCAGGCGTTCCGCACCCTCTGGCGCGATGACGCGCCGCGCTTTGCGGGCCAGCACGTGAAGTTCGACGGGATCGTCTTTGCGCCCAAGCCGGTGCAGAAGCCCGGGCCGCCGATCTGGGTCGGTGGCGAGAGCGGGCCGGCGCTCCGCCGTACTGTCCGGCTCGGCGACGCCTGGTATCCGATCGGCACCAATCCGGCGCATCCGCTCGACAGCCTCGCCCGCTATCGGGCGGGCATTGCCCGGCTGCGCCGCGCCGCCGGCGATGCCGGCCGCGATCCCGCCAGCATCGGCCTGGCCTACCGCGTCGCGCGACTTGGCGCCGATCTGCCGACCAAGGCCGGCGACGGCGAGCGGCGGCTTTTCTCCGGCGGTCCGGCCGAGATCGCGGGCGATCTCCGCGATTTCCGCGACCTCGGCGTGACCCACGTCGATTTCGGCTTCGCGGGCGCCACGGCGGAGGAAATGCTCGCGGCGCTGAAGCGGTTCCGGGACGAGGTGCTCGCCCGCGCATAGGGGTCGGTCTCGCCGCCAGCCGTGCGCCAGCCGCCCGCGACGGGGGGCGGCCCTGGACGACGCGCCGCAAACCGTCGATGCTGAGGCGATCGAGCTCGCCGCCTGCGCGGTCGCCGTTGCTCGAGCCTGAGGAGAATGAGGAAGCCTATGCATATTATGGTGTTTGGCGCCGCCGGGATGATCGGCCGCAAGCTGACCGACCGGCTGGTGGCGGGAGTCCCGGGCTGGGAAATCGCCAAGCTCTCCCTGATCGACGTCATCGAGCCGGCGCGGCCGGCGCGCTTCAAGGGCGAGGTCGCGCTCACCGCCGCGGATCTCTCCGCGCCCGGCACCGCGGCGCGTTGCGTCGCCACCCGGCCGGATCTCATCGTCCATCTGGCGGCGGTGGTCTCCGGCGAGGCGGAGGCGGATTTCGACAAGGGCTACCGCATCAACCTCGACGGCAGCCGGCTGCTCTTCGAGGCCGTCCGCCAGGAGGGGCTGAAATCGCCCTATCGCCCGCGCCTCGTCTTCGCCTCTTCGATCGCCGTCTTCGGCGCGCCCTTCCCCGAGGTGATCGGCGACGAGTTCTTCACCACGCCGCTCACCAGCTACGGCACGCAGAAGGCGATCGCCGAGCTGCTGCTCGCCGACTACTCCCGCCGCGGCTTCCTCGACGGGATCGGGCTGCGCCTGCCGACGATCTGCATCCGGCCGGGGAAGCCCAACAAGGCGGCATCGGGCTTCTTCTCCAACATCCTGCGCGAGCCGCTCAGCGGACAGGAGGCGGTCCTTCCGGTCGGCGAGGACGTGCGGCACTGGCATGCGAGCCCGCGCTCGGCGGTGGGCTTCCTCATCCGCGCCGCCACGATGGACCTCGAGCCCCTGGGCGCGCGGCGCACCCTGACCATGCCCGGCCTCTCGGCGACGGTGGGCGAGCAGATCGAGGCGCTGCGCAAGATCGCCGGCGAGAAGGCCGTGCGGCTGATCCGGCGCGAGCTCGATCCGACGATCGCCAAGATCGTCGCCGGCTGGCCGCGCGCCTTCGACGCGCGCCGCGCCGCGGCTCTCGGCTTCGTCGCGGAGACCTCCTTCGAGCAGATCATCCGCGCCCACATCGACGACGAGCTCGGCGGACGCGTCGCCCCTTAACGGCGTCCTTCGGCTCTCCTACCCGGCCCTATGCGACGGCGATGGCCGTCTGCTATCAATTTCACCTGCGCTCGACGGCGCGAGGGAGGGAGGAAGCGATGGCCCATCAGAGGTTCCGCAAGTTCAACACCAGCACGGTCTATGAGGGCGGCCGGATCACCAACGACATGTGCATGGTCGTCCGCGCGGGGAACTACATCTTCCTGCGCGGCCAGACCGGCTTCACCCTCGACAACAAGTTCGTCGGCAAGGGCGACGCGGCGGCGCAGGCCGATCAGGCGATGCAGAACGTCAAGGTGCTGCTGGAGGAAGCCGGCGCCAAGATGGAGCACATCTGCAAGATCACCACCTACATCACCGACCGCGCCTACCGCGAGCCGGTCTACCAGGTCGTCGGGCGGCATCTGAAGGGTGTCTTCCCCTGCGGGACGGGCCTCATCGTCAATGGCCTGGCGCTTGCGGAGATGCTGGTCGAGATCGACATCGAGGCGGTGATTCCCGAAGGCGAGGGGTGAGCGGGAAGGATCGCTGCCATGGCACATGACCGCTGGGGCAAATCCGACGGGCCGGACGGGCCGGGCTGCCGGATCGTCCGGGCCGGCGACGCCATCTTCGTCAGCGGACAGACCGGCGTGGATCTCGCCAGCGGCCGGATCGCCGCAACCGGGCACGGCGCGGAGGATGCGGCGGCCCAGGCCGACCTCGCGCTGCGCAATCTGGGGACGCTGCTCCAGGAGGCCGGCGGCTCCGTCGACGACATCTGCAAGCTGACGGTGCATATCGACGATCGCGCGCACCGCATTCCGGTCTACCAGGCGATCGGCCGCCACCTGCGCGGCGTCCACCCGGTCTCGACGGGGCTGATCGTTCGCGGCTTCGATCATCCGGACGTGCTCTTCGCCCTCGACGCCGCGGTGGTCTCGCAGCGGGCAGGCCCGCATCAGCGGCTGCGCAAGTACCACTCCGACAGCACGCGCTACGGCAACGAGTGGCAGCCGCTCGGCTGCGATTTCTGCATGGTGGTGCGGGCGGGCCGCCGCGTCTTCCTGCGCGGCCAGACCGGGCAGACCCTCGAGGACCGGCTGCTGGTCCGCGGCGACGCCGGCGCCCAGGCGGCGCAGGCGATGCAGAATGTGGAGACGCTGCTGGGCGAAGCCGGCGCCGGTCTCGCCGACATCTGCCGCGCCGTCCTCTACGTCACCGACCGCGCCTATCTCGCGCCGGCGCGCGACGCGGTGCTGCGGCATCTGGGCGATGTCCCCTGCGCGATGAGCGAGATCATCGTCAAGGGGCTGGCCAACGCCGATCTGCTCATGGAAGTGGACGTCTTCGCCGTGCTGCCCTGAGCCATCCGCTCATCCGGGCGGATGGCTTCTCTCCATCCCGCCGAGCGCCGGCGCCAGCGCGGCGAGCTGATCGAGGGGCAGGTGGCAGGCGATCCGATGGCCGGGCGCCGGCTCGTGCGCCGGCGGCGGCACCACGTCGCAGATCTCGCCGATGCGGCGCGGGCAGCGCGGCGCAAAGCGGCATCCCGGTCCCGGCGCTCCCGCCTCGGCGGGGAGCCGCACCCGCTGCGCCGCGCGCTCGCGCGATCCCATCAGCGGCACCGCCGACAGCAGGGCCTCCGTATAGGGGTGATAGGGCGGGCGCAGCACCTCCGTGAGCGCGCCTTCCTCCACCAGCGCGCCGCCATACATGACGGCGACCCGGTCGGCGAGATGGGCGATGACGGAGATGTCGTGCGAGATGAAGAGATAGGCGACGCCGAGCTCGTCGCGCAGGTCGGCGAAGAGATTGAGGATGGCCGCCTGCACCGAGACGTCGAGGGCCGAGACCGCCTCGTCGCAGACCAGCACCTCGGGCTCGCTCGCCATCGCCCGCGCGATGCTGACGCGCTGCTTCTCGCCGCCAGAGAGCTGATGCGGATAGCGGTCGCGATAGGAGGCGGGCAGGCGCACCAGCTCCAGCAGGCGATCGATGCGCGGCGCCAGGTCGCGCTCGCCGGCGACGCCGAAGAGCGCCAGCGGTCGCGCGAGGATCTGGCCGACCCGCTTGCGGGGATTGAGCGAGCTTTCCGGATTCTGGAACACGATCTGGGCGTGGCGGCGAAATCCGCGGTCGGGAACGCGGGCGACCGGCCGCTTGCGGTAGCTGAGCGTGCCGCCGTCGGCCTCCAGCAGGCGCAGCACCAGCCGCGCCAGCGTCGATTTCCCCGAGCCTGATTCGCCGACGACGCCCAGCACCTGGCCTGGCCGGACGGCGATCGAGACAGCGTCGACCGCGCGCACGGCGGCCGGCGGTCCGAGGCGCGGCAGGCCGCGCTCGAAGCGCAGCCGGCTCAGGATCCCGCCCAGAGGAAAGGTCTTGCTGAGCCGGTCGGCCTCGAGGATCGGCTCGCCGGCGGCGCGCCGGGCCTGGGCCGTCGATGCGCTCTCCACCGGCCAGGCCTTGCCGTCGAGCTCGCGGCTCCGATGGCAGCGCACCCGCACGGTGTCGGGCTCCGGCAGCAGCGCCTGCGGCGCGGCGCAGCCGGCGACCGCGAAGGGGCAGCGGGCCTCGAAGTTGCAGCCCGGTGGCGGCCGGGTCAGGTCGGGCAGCCCGCCGGGAATCGGCACCAGCCGCAGGGCGCGGTCGCGATCGAGCCGCGGCAGCGCGCCGAGCAGGCCCTTGGTGTAGGGATGGCGGGGCTGGCGGAAGATCGCCGCGGTCGGACCCTGCTCGACGATCCGGCCGGCATAGAGCACGGCGAGCTCGTCGCAGAGGCGCTCGACGATGCCGAGATTGTGGCTGACGAACAGGATGGAGAGGCCGCGGCGCACGCGCTCCGCCTGCAGCAGATCCAGGATCTGCGCCTCGACGGTGACGTCGAGGGCGGTGGTCGGCTCGTCGAGCAGCAGCAGGTCGGGCTCGCAGGAAAGCGCCATGGCGATGAGCGCGCGCTGCTTCATGCCGCCGGAGAGCTGGTGCGGATAGGCGCGCGCCATCTCCGCCGGCCGGTGGATGCCGACTTCGCCGAGCAGCGCCACGGCACGCTCCAGCGCCGCGCCGCGCGTGAGGCCGCGATGGACCATCAGCGGCTCGGCGACCTGCAGCCCGACGGTGAGCGCCGGATTGAGCACGGCGCCGGGATCCTGGAACACGACGCCGATGCGGTCGCCGCGGCGATTCGGCGCCTCCTTGCCGAGGAGATCGCCGCCCATGAACGTCGCCGAGCGGGCGCCGGTCCGGGCGCCGGCGCCGAGCAGTCCCAGCAGGGCCAGGATGACGGTGCTCTTGCCGGAGCCGGATTCGCCGACGAGGCCGAGCGAGCGGCCCCTGGGGATCGAGAAGGAGACATCGTCGAGCGCGGCGAGGCGGCCGCGCGCGGTCGCGTAGCTGACGCTCAGGCCCTCCACCGCAAGGATCGGCGCGGAGGTCATGCGGAGCCGCGCTCGGCGAAGCGGGGATCGAGGGCCTCGCGCAAGCCTTCGCCCACGAGGTTGACCGAGACCAGCAGGATGCAGAGCACGATGCCCGGCGCGAGGCCGATCCACGGTGCCTGCTCGATGAAGGGGCGCGACTGCGCGATCATCAGCCCCCATTCGCTCATCGGCGGCTGCGCGCCGAGGCCGAGGAAGGAGAGCGCCGAGCCCAGCAGGATCGCGAAGGTCACGCGCAGGCTGGTCTCGACGATGATCGGCGGCCAGGCGTTCGGCAGGATCTCGCCGAAGAGGATATAGAAAGCGCTCTCGCCGCGCGCCCGCGCTGCCTGGACGAAATCCTCGGCGAGGAGGCCGAGGGCGACCGAGCGGGTGATCCGGGTCATGATCGGGACGTAGACGATGCCGACCGCCAGGATGGTCTTCCAGATGTCGGGCGGCGTCACCGCGAGGATGAGCAGTCCCAGCAGGATCGGCGGCACCGAGATCATCACGTCGACCGCCCGCATGATGAGCTCGCCGCCGACATCGCGCCGGTAGGCGGCGACCAGGCCGAGCGGCACGCCGAGGACGAGGCTGAGCGCGCTGGCGCCGAAGCCGATCAGCAGCGAGTAGCGCGCGCCGACGAGCACGCGGGAGAGCACGTCGCGGCCGAACTCGTCGGTGCCGAACCAGTGCTGCGCGTCGGGCGGGCTGAACCGCGCCCGCACGTTGAACTGATCGAAGGGATAGGGGGCGATCCAGGGGCCGAGCAGCGCCAGCGCCAGCAGCAGCGCGACCACGATGCCGCCCATGACGAGGCTGGGCGGCAGCCGGCCGGCACGCAGGATCCCGACCAGGCTCGCCCGCGCCGTCATGCCACCCGCCCGCCATAGCGGATGCGCGGATTGATCCAGGCATAGAGCAGGTCGGCGACGAGATTGGCGAGCGCATAGACCGTGGTGACCACCATCATCCCGGCCTGCAGCAGGGGCAGGTCGTGATGCTCGATGGCGAAGATCAGCAGCCGGCCGAGGCCGGGATAGGCGAAGACGGTCTCGACCACGACGATGCCGCCGATGAGGATGCCGACATCGACCGCCAGCACGGTGATGGTCGGCAAGAGCGCGTTCGGCAGGGCATGGCGGCGCAGCACCAGCCGCTCCGGCAGGCCCTTGGCGCGCGCCATCAGCACATAGGGCGAGCGGAGCGTCTCCAGCATGGAGGAGCGCGTGAGCCGCGAGACATGGGCGATGAGCCCGGTCACCAGCGTCGCCACCGGCAGGATGAGATGCACCAGCCAGCGCCCGAAGCCGCTGTCGCCGATCGGCGTGTAGCCGGTGGCCGGCAGCCAGCCGAGCCAGACCGAGAACAGGATGATCGCCAGGATCGCCCAGAAGAATTCCGGGACGGCGATGAAGAAATACTGCGCCAGCGTCAGCACGCGGTCGCTCAGCGTGCCCCGATGCGTCGCCGAATGGGTGCCGAGCCAGATGCCCGTGATCGCCACCAGCGTCAGCGCGATGCCGGCGAGGATGGCGGAGCGGCCGAAGGCCTCGAGCACCAGCGGTCCGGCGGGCCGCTGCATGATGATCGACTGCCCGAAATCGCCGTGCAGGAGGCGCGAGAACCAGCGCCAGTACTGCACATACCAGGGATCTTTGAGGCCGAGCAGCAGCTCGAGCTCGGCGATCTGCCGGTCGGTGGCGAACTGGCCGAGGATCGCGTAGGCGACGTTGCCGGGCAGTGCCTGGGTGATCGCGAAGATCAGCACCGACATGATCCAGACGACGATGACGACGTAGAGCAGTCGCCGGATCGCGTAGGCGATCATCTCGCTAGAAGGCGGAGCGGGCGGCGCGGCCGCGCCGCTTCATCGGCTGACCGTAGCCGTCCTGAGGTCGAACCAGCGCATCGGATGCGTCTCCACGCCGGCCACCCCCTTGCGGTAGGCGCAGATGAAGTTGACGGCATAGGCGATGAAGCCGGGATCGTCCTCGGAGAGGTATTTCTGGAACGCCAGATAGAGCGGCTTCTGCTCCTCCGGATTGCCGGTGAGCCGCGCCTTGTCCAGCACTTCGTCGACGCGCTTGTCGGAGAAATGCCAGAGCCGCTCGTTCCAGGAGCCGCCGCTGTGATAGAAGGCATAGAGGGCGGTGTCGATGGTCGGGCGGGCGAAATAGCCGTCGATGTAGAGCGGCACCTTGCCCGAGACCTCGGCGTCATATTGCGAGAACGGCACCGTCTGGATCTGGATGTCGAAGCCGCCGGGCTGGGCGAGCTGCTGCAGCGTGACGCCCAGGCGCTCGCGCACCGGCCGGCCGCCCGGCACCACCAGCGTGACCTTGACGCCCTGCGGATAGCCCGCCGCCGCCAGCAGCTTGCGCGCGCCGGCGGGATCCGCCTTCTCGAAGGGAATGTCCTTGTTGAAGAAGGGATGCGTCGGCGGGATCGGGCTCAGCGTCGGGGTGCCTTGGCCGAACAGCACCAGCTCCACCACGTCGCGCTTGTCGACCGCCATGTGGAAGGCGCGGCGCACCCGCACGTCGTTGAAGGGCGGAATCGAGTTGTTCATGATGGCGCCGTCCCAGGACGGCGTCGGCACGCTCTCGACCCGCGTGTTCGGGTTCGCCGACAGCGTCTTCACCTGCTCCGGCGGCAGGTCCCAGATCACGTCGATGTCGCCGGCCTGCAGCGCGGCGATGCGCGCGCTCATCTCCGGGATGATCCGGAGCTCGACGCCGTCGAGCTTGGGGGCGCCGGCCTCCCAGTAGCTCGGGTTGCGCTCCAGCACCAGCCGGTCGCCCGGCGTGTAGCTCTTGAACTGGAAGGGGCCGGTGCCGACGGGCTTGGTCGGCAGCTGGTCGGCGAGGTCGTGCGGCACGATCTTGACCTGGCGGTCGGAAAGGATGTCGGCGAAGCCGCCATAGGGATATTTGAGGTCGAAGCGCACGGTGTAGGGATCGACCGCCGTCATCTGATCGATCATCTCGTAATTGCTGCGCGGCGGCGAGCCGGTCTTGGGATCGAGGATGCGCTTGAAGGTTCCGACCACGTCCTCGGCGGTCATCTCGCGGCCATTGTGGAACTTGACGCCGTGCCTGAGGTGAAAGGTCCACGACTTCAGGTCGGGCGTGTATTCCCACTTCTCCGCCAGCTCGGGCTCGACCTTGAGGTCGCCGCGCATGCGGGTCAGCCCGTTGAACACCAGGTTGTCGTAGATGTACTCCTCGCCCGTCGAGGTGCGCGCGGGATCGAGGGTGCCGAGCGAGGTGCCGACGGTGATCCGCAGCACGCCCTGCGCCGCCGCCGGATCGATGGGCAGCACCGTCATCAGCCCGACAGCCAATACGGCAAGCCGTGCCCATTGCGACCAGCACCGGTTCTTCATCCCCACCTCCGCCCCTGAGCTATGCGCTGCCTTTTGCCCGATCGGGATCGACGGCGCGCACCACGAACTCGTCGACCCAGGGAATGTATTCCTGCCAGAGCGCCCGCAGGCTCGCGATCGGCCGGTCCGCCGCATCGACGCGCAGGTCGACGAGGGGAAAAGCCTGCTCATGCACCACGTGGACCGCCGCCGACCGCACCGGCCCATGCTCGCCGCCGGCCTCGAGCGCCGCTTCGAGCGCGCTCAGCAGGCGGGCGGCCAGCGGCTCGCCGCTCCGCGCCGCGAATGCCGCCGTCATCGCCGGAACCACCCGGTCATTCGCCAAAATGTTGCCGATGGCGACGCAGTTCTCGCCGTGCGCCTCGTTGAGATGCGGCTTCACGTGCCGGCCGGAATAGGCGGCGGTGCGGCCGCCGGCGTCGATCACCGCGAGCTGGCGCCAGCCGATATGCGGCGTCGAGGCGACGAGCGCGTCGAGCGCTTCCTGCGCGCTGCAGCCGGAGGCGAGCAGCTCGAGCCCGCGCGGGCCGAGGCGGGGATCGGTGCGATGCTGGGTCAGCACCGCGCCGACGCCGGCGCGCAGGAACGGCACGCGGGTGCCGACGGCGATGTTGGAGGTCGAGACCGCGGCGCCGATCTGGCCGGTTCGGGAGCAGCGACCGATGATCGAGAAAGTCATGCCCTAAGCCGTTCCCAGAACGACGGGAAATCCGCCTTTCCGAGCCTAGCGCCACAGGGGTAGGGCGCGTCGAGTCATTTCTCCACGCGGCGTCGATGGACAGCTCAGATCGCCGCGGTGACCCGCTCGATCTCCTGCCGCGACAGCCGCGGCAGGTCGGCCTCCGAAGCCGCCAGCACCAGCGCCGCGGCCGCAGCGGCGGCGGCCTTCAGCTCGAGCGGATCGACCTTGTCGGCGGTGTCGCCCTCGGTGAGCAGGAAGCGGAGGTTGCAGCCGGGATCGTCGAGGCCGCAGCAGAGGCGCAGCGCCGGAATGCCGGCGCGGATGAAGTTGGCATGGTCGGAATTGCCCATGAAGGGCCGATGCACCTGGATGCCGAGACCATGCTCGGCGTTGACCGCGCCGACGGTGCTCTCGACCGCGGCGATCCCGCTGGTGAGCGCCGCCAGCCGCGGAGCGCCGGCGACCGAGTCCAGGTTGACGTTGAATGCCAGCGCCTCGCGCTCCGCCGCGGCGAGCGCCGCCAGGTGATCCCGCGAGCCGAGCAGCGCCCACTCCTCGATGTTGAACAAGGCCACCCGAAGGCCACGACGGCGGCCCGGCACGATGTCGCCCAGCGCCGCGGCGGCGGCCAGCACGGCGATGAGGCCCGAGCCGTTGTCGATGGCGCTGGCCGCCAGGTGATGGCCGTCGAGATGCGCGGACAGCACCACCTTCTCTTCCGTCCGGCCGGGAATATCGACGAAGAGGTTCTCCGCGCTGCGCTCGACGAAGCGTCCTGCCACCTCCAGCGTCACCTCGGCCCCTGGCCGGTCGGCGATTGCCGCAGCCGCTTCGTGGCTGATGCCGGCGGCGGGAATGTCCTCGCCGGTGCCGGCGCCGGAGGAACCCGTCACCAGCAGGCCGCCGGGCAGGTGGCAGGCGATCAGGAATCCCGCGGCGCCCGCTGCCTTGGCCATCTCGTATTTGCGCCGCCGGTGGATATGGCCGGCCGCCAGCATGTATTCGTGCCGGACCAATACGATCCTTCCGGGTATCCGCTCGGCGGCAAGCGTGAAATCCGCCGGCGTGCCGCGACCGAGATCGAACACCGGGGCGCGCAGGCCGCCGGGCGGCGTCGAGGGCGAGCGCACCAGCGCGCAGGCGGGAAAGCTCGCGCCGCCGGCGGGGGCGAGACGCGCGGGGCCGCGCTCCCAGCCGCGATAGGGGATCGCCTCGCGCCGCACCGTTCCGCCGGTCGCCTCGGCGAGCCGCACGGCGAGGAAGTCGCGCGCCTGGCGCTCGCTCTCGGTGCCGGCGAAGCGGCCGCCCAGGGAGCACAGCGTCCGAAAATCATCGACGATGGCGCGCGAGCTCCAGATCCGCCCGGCGGCGCTCTCGAAGTCTCTCATCTCCCGTGTCTCCCGCTTCGCGGATGTCGGAGGATGATGCTAGCATTTCCCGCCCGGGCCGCCAGAGATCGCACGCGGCATCAGTGAGGAGGAGCAGCGATGCCCATCGACCCCCGCCTCTCAGCGGCCGATCTTGAGTCGGAGCTGCCCGAGCTCCTGTCCACGCTCGAGCGCGCGGTCAACATCGACAGCGGCTCCTACCACGCGCCGGGCGTCAACGCCGTCATCGATCTCGTCGCCGGAGAATTGAGCGGGCTCGGCTTCTCGATCGAGCGCACGAAGCTGCCGGGCCGCGGCGATCAGATGACCGCGCGGCGGCATTTCGGCGCCGGAAAGAAGCTGCTGATCCTCGGCCACGCCGACACGGTCTGGCCGGCCGGAACGGTGGCCGAATGGCCCTTCGCGCGCACCGGCGACCGTCTCACCGGGCCCGGCGTCGGCGACATGAAAGGCGGCGTCGTCTCTGCCGTCTTCGCCCTGAAGACTCTCCTCGCGCGCGGCCTCGCGGGTCTCGGCGACTGCACCTTCCTGCTGGTGCCCGACGAGGAGCTCGGCAGCGTGCAGAGCCGGAGCTGGATCGAGGGCGAGGCGCGGCGCGCCGATGCCTGCCTCACGCTGGAGCCGTGCCGGCCGGGCGGCGGCGTGGTCACCAGCCGCGGCGCCGTCGGCGCGGTCTTCATTCGAGCGAAGGGTGTCTCGGCCCATTGCGCGGCGGCGCCCGAGAAGGGCGCCAGCGCCATTCGGGCGCTCGCCGATCTCATCGGCGAGCTGGAGCGGCTCTCCGATCACGCCCGCGGCGTCAGCGCCTCGGTCGGCATCATCCACGGCGGCGCGGCGCGCCAGGTGGTGCCGCCGGATGCCGAGATCCATGTCGACCTGCGGGCGCCCGACGCGGCCGCCGCCGATGCGCTGCTCGCCGGCGTGCAGGCGATCGTCCGGCGGCCGCCGGCGGACCCGCGCATCGAGCTCTCCCTCGCCGGCGGCATCAGCCGCCCCGCCTTTCCGAAGCGGCCGGGCACCGTTGCCCTGTTCGAGCGGGCGCAGAAGATCTGCGCCGCGCTCGGCGCTCCCATCATCGAGGCGGCCTCGCGCGGCGGCTCCGACGGCAGCTTCGCCGCGGCGCTGGGCGTGCCGACCCTCGACGGTCTCGGCCCGATCTGCCACGACAGCTGCAGCCGGCGCGAGACCGTCGAGGTGCCGAGCATCGTGCCGCGCGCCGCCCTGCTGGCCGGGCTGATCGCCAGTGTCGCCGAGGGCGCTTAGCTGAGCGCAAGATCGCCGTTCATCAGCCGAAAATGATCGGATGGCAGCGCGGCGGCGATCATGGACGGCATCGGCCCAGGCCTTCATAGTCGCCTGATTATCCCGCGAGGAGACGGTGATGGACGGCATCGCTTCTTCGACCGTGCTGGCGAGCCGGTGGCTCGCCGACTTCGGCGCGGCTCTCGAGGCACGAGACTTGCGCCAGGCAGGCTCGATGCTCGCGGCCGATTGCTGCTGGCGCGACCTCCTGAGCTTCACCTGGAACATCGTCACGGTGGAGGGGCCGGAGGCGATCGAGCGCATGCTGGGCGCGACGCTGGCGGAGGCGCGCCCATCCCGGTGGTCGCTCCTCGGCGAGGCGAGCGCGGCCGACGGGATCGTGGAGGCATGGTTCGAGTTCGAGACCGCGGCCGCCAGAGGTCTCGGCCATCTTCGTCTGAAGGACGGCAGGTGCCGGACGCTGCTGACCACCGCGAAAGAGCTGAAAGGCTTCGAGGAGCGTCGCGGCGCCGCGCGTGAGCGCGGCGTCGAGCATGGCGTGGTGCGAGACCGCCGCAGCTGGCTCGAGCGCAAGACCGAGGAGGAGGCGCGGCTTGGCCACGACACCCAGCCCTATTGCGTGATCGTCGGCGGCGGCCAGGGCGGCATCGCGCTGGCGGCGCGGCTGAAGCAGCTCGCCGTTCCGACCATCGTGCTGGAGCGCAATGCGCGCGCCGGCGATTCCTGGCGCAACCGCTACAAGTCGCTCTGCCTGCACGATCCCGTCTGGTACGACCACATGCCGTACCTGCCCTTCCCCGATCACTGGCCGGTCTTCACGCCGAAGGATCAGCTCGGCGACTGGCTCGAGATGTATGTGAAGGTGATGGGGCTCAACTACTGGAGCGGCTCCCATTGCCGGAGTGCGCGGTTCGACGCCGCGCGCGGCGAATGGGAGGTGGCGGTCGAGCGGGCCGGGCAGCGGATCCTCCTCCGCCCCCGGCACCTGGTGCTGGCGACGGGCATGTCGGGGGTGCCGAAGCTGCCGGAGATTCCCGGCGCCGCCGGCTTCAGGGGCGAGCAGCATCATTCCAGCCGCTTCGAGAGCGGCGAGCGCCATGCCGGCAAGACATGCGTGGTTGTCGGCTCAAACAATTCCGCGCACGACATCGCCGCCGATCTCTGGGAGCACGGCGCCGACGTCACCATGATCCAGCGCAGCTCGACGATGGTGGCGAAGTCGGAAACCCTGATGGAGTTCTCCTCCGGCCGGCTTTATTCCGAGGCGGCGCTGCAGCGCGGCATCGGCACCGAGAAGGCGGACCTGATGGTCGCCTCCATCCCCTATCGGCTGCTGCCAGAGGTCCAGCGGCCGATCGTCGCCGCGCTGAAGGCGCGCGACGCGGCGCTCTACGAGAGGCTGGCGAAGGCCGGCTTCATGCTGGATTTCGGCGAGGACGACACCGGTCTCTTCCTGAAATATCTGCGCCGCGGCTCCGGCTACTACATCGATGTCGGCGCCTCCGAGCTGGTCGCCCGCGGCGACATCAAGCTGAAGAGCGGCGTCACCGTCGCGCGGATCGGCGAGCGGTCAGTGATCTGCAGCGATGGCACCGAGCTGCCGGCGGAGCTCATCGTCTATGCCACCGGATACGGCTCGATGAACGGCTGGGCGGCGGAGCTCATCTCCCAGGAAGTCGCCGACAAGGTCGGCAAGTGCTGGGGCATCGGCTCCGGCACCGCCTACGATCCCGGTCCCTGGGAGGGCGAGCTGCGCAACATGTG
>DATKPX010000363.1:0-4513 GCA_035523855.1 Allostellaceae bacterium | reverse complement strand
CTCGTCGCCGATCGGCGTCTCGAGGCTGATCGGCTCCTTGGCGATCTTCAGCACCTTGCGCACCTTCTCCAAGGGCATGCCGAGCTTCTCGGCGAGCTCCTCGGGGGTGGGCTCGCGGCCGATCTCGTGCAGCATCTGGCGCGAGGTGCGGACCAGCTTGTTGATCGTCTCGATCATGTGCACGGGGATGCGGATGGTGCGCGCCTGGTCGGCGATCGAGCGGGTGATCGCCTGCCGGATCCACCACGTGGCATAGGTGGAAAACTTGTAGCCGCGGCGGTACTCGAACTTGTCCACCGCCTTCATCAGGCCGATGTTGCCCTCCTGGATCAGGTCCAGGAACTGCAGGCCGCGGTTCGTATACTTCTTCGCGATCGAGATGACGAGGCGGAGGTTCGCCTCCACCATCTCCTTCTTGGCCCGGCTCGCCTCGCGCTCGCCGCGCTGCACGGTGGAGACGATGCGGCGGAACTCCGAGGGCGGCAGGCCCGCCTCGGCGGCGATGACGCCGAGTTCGCCGCGAAGGTTCTTCACCTCCTCGCCGTGCTTCTTGATGTAGTTCGCCCAGCCCTTGCCGGAGAGGCGCTGCACGCGCTGGATCCAGCGCGGCGCCAGCTCGTGGCCGAAATGGTTCTCCAGGAACTCCTGGCGCTTGACGCCGGTGCTCTCGGCAAGGCGCAGCAGCTTGCCCTCGATGCCGAGCATGCGGCGGTTGAGCGTATAGAGCTGATGGACGAGCTGCTCGATGCGCGCGTTGTTGAGACGCACGTTGTTCATCGCCTCGACCATCTCCTGCTTGAGCTTGTCGTAGCGGCGCTCGCCGGGCTTCAGCAGCTCCTGGCCCTTCTGCAGGGAATCGAGCCGCTGCTCCTGCTGCTTGTGGATCTTCTTGTAGGTCTTGGCGATGAGGTCGAAGGTCTCGAGCACGCCGGGCTTGAGGGCCGCTTCCATCGCCGAGAGCGAGATCGAGGATTCCTCCTCGCCGTCGCCGCCGCCCTCGCCGCCTTCCGGCGCCATCTCCTCGGCCTCGGACTCCGCTTCCGCCTCACCCTCGCCCACGGCGGCAGCGCCGTTGCCCTCGGCGCCAAGACCGGCGGCATCCGCCTCGAAGGCGACATTGCCGTAGGTGGCGTCGAGATCGATAACGTCGCGCAGCAGCATCTTGCCGTCGTTGAGGGCGTCGCGCCAGGCGATGATCGCGCGCATGGTGAGCGGGCTCTCGCAGATGCCGCCGATCATCATCTCGCGGCCGGCCTCGATGCGCTTGGCGATGGCGATCTCGCCCTCGCGGGAGAGCAGCTCCACCGAACCCATCTCGCGCAGGTACATGCGCACGGGGTCATCGGTGCGGCCGATATCGTCGTCATCGACGTTGCCGCGCGCCTCGGCCTCCTCCTCGGCCTCAGCCTCGGCGCCGGCGGCGGCGGCTTCCTCGCCGTCCTCGCTCTCGACGACGTTGATGCCCATGTCCGAGAGCGTGGCCATGGTGTCCTCGATCTGCTCGATCGAGACCTGCTCCGGCGGCAGCGCCGCGTTCACCTCGGTGTAGGTGACGTAGCCGCGCTCCTTGCCCTTGGCGATCATCTTCTTGATCGCCGCCTGGACGCTGTCGAGCAACGGCGCTTCCGCCGCCTCCTCGCGCGCCTCGGGTGCTTCCGTCGTGCTCGCCGTCGCTGCTTTTGCCATGCGCCTCAGTCCCCGCAAAATCAATGAAACGGTGCAGGCCGCCCCCCGGCGTCCTCGTCCGTCACGAAACCATCCCTGCTGTTACCCGGGGCTATCGGCCCGCGGGCCTTTCCCCCTTCACTCGATCAGTCCCCCGGCTGCCTTGTCTTCGTCTTCCCGCTCCTCGTGGAGCGCTTTCAGCCGGGCCCATCCCGCTTCCGTCATGTCGCCTGCCAGCTCGCGCTCGGCCTCCGCCAGCTGTCCGGAATGGCGGCGGCGCAGGAACTGGGTCCGCGCGTGGTGCCAGCCAATACGGACGGCCTCAGCCTCCGCATCCCTCCGGGCGAAGGACGCGTGGTTAAGGACTTGCGGTTTCAAAAGGCTCTCCACGGCCGCCGCGTATCCGCTCTCGGAAAGGTGGAGTTGGAGGCGCTCCGCGTCAAGGTCTGGACGCAGGCCGTGGAGGTGTAAAATCTCCCGGCAAAGCTTGTCAAGGTCGGTGGCGGAAAACTCAAGACTTGCAAGCTCTTCCGCGACCTCGCTCAGGAGGTGCGGGTGGTTGAGGATGGCCGCCAGCAACACTTCTTCCTGGCGGCGCCCGAGCGGCACGGGGAGCTGTGGCGGCGCCTCAACCACTGATGGTGTGGATGGGCCTCGGCGAACCCCAAAACGACCGGGCGTCCGGGGCCTTGCGCCGGGCCGGCTGTACTGGGGCCGAAAGTATTCGAATAGTCTCTCCCTAAGAAACCGTTGATAGTAGCCCTGCACGGTGCGATCGGCGATTTCCCGGCAGCGCTCTTCCAGTCGCTTTTCAAGGGCCGCCCGGCGCTCAGGGGTGTCGACGGGCCCGGCCTGGGTCTCCAGGGTCCAGAGAAACTCCACCAGCGGCCGGGCGTGGTCGAGCACCTCGCGCATCGCCGGGATGCCGTGACGGAGGATGAGGGTGTCGGGATCCTCGCCCGCCGGCAGGGTGGCAAAGCGCAAGGTGACGCCCGGCTTCAGGAGCGGCAGCGCCCGCCCCACCGCGCGCCCCGCCGCGCGCAGCCCCGCACTGTCGCCGTCGAAGCAGAGAATCGGTTCCGGCGCGATCCGCCAGAGCTCCTCGATCTGCCTCTCCGTGAGCGCGGTGCCGAGCGGCGCCACCGCGCCGACGAAGCCCGCCTTCTGCAGCGCGATCACGTCCATGTAGCCTTCGACCACGATCACCGGCCCGCGGCCACCGCCGGCCGCCGCGCGCGCCTGGGCCCAGCCATAGAGCACGCGGCCTTTCTCGAAGAGCGGCGTCTCCGGCGAGTTGAGGTATTTCGGCTGGCCGTCGCCCAGCACGCGGCCGCCGAAAGCGATGATGCGGCCGCCGCGATCGCCGATCGGGAAGATGACGCGGTTGCGGAAATAGTCGTAGCTCTCGCGCCCGTCCTCGCTCTGGCGCAGGAGGCCGGCCTCGACGAGAAGCGGCTCGGGAAAATTCTTCAGCAGCGCGCCCTTCAGGCCGTCGCGGCGGTCGGGCGCATAGCCCAGGCGGAAGCGCCGGATGGTGTCCGCATCGAGGCCGCGCTTCTGCAGATAGGCCAGCGCCTCGCGGCCAACCGGGCCGTGCAGCTGTTCCTCGAAGAAGGCGGTCGCCGCGTCGAGCGCGCCGCGCAGCGTCGCCTGGCGCTGGGCGCGCTGGCGCTCCTCCGGCGAGGCGCGCGGCACCTCGAGCCCGGCCTCCTTCGCCAGCGCCTCCACCGCCTCGGGAAAGCTCAGGTTCGAGGTCTGCATGGTGAAGCTGATGACGTCGCCATGGGCGCCGCAGCCGAAGCAGTGATAGAAGCCCTTGTCCTCCACCACGCTGAAGGACGGCGTCTTCTCCTTGTGGAAGGGGCAGAGGCCGGTGAACTCGCGCCCGCGGCGCTGCAGCTTCACCCGGCGCGACACCGCGTTGGCGAGCGACAGGCGCTGCCGGATCTCTTCCAGAAAATTCGGCGGAAAGGCCATTGCCACCCGTCTGCTACAAGCCCTGAGCCGTCGGCGGACGGGACCGGCGGGTCGGTGATCCTACCCCGGAAGCACCGGAAATCTGCAAGGAAGATGTGTCGCGAGGCCGCCGATGGCAACACCCGCGCGCCGCGGCCGATTCGACACGGGCGCGAGTCAGCCCAGCAGCTTCTTCACCAGGCCGCCGGCCTTGGACATGTCGAGCTGGCCGGAGTGCTTTTCCTTGAGCGCCGCCATCACCTTGCCCATGTCCTTGACGCTCTGGGCGCCGGTCGCCGCGATCGCCGCCTTGATCGCGGCCTCGGCCTCGGCCTCCGACATCTGCTTCGGCAGGAAGCTCTCGATGACGGCGATCTCCTCCTGCTCCTGCTGCACCAGCTCCGGGCGGTTGCCCTGCTTGTAGAGCTCCATGGATTCGCGGCGCTGCTTCACCATGCCCTGCAGCAGGCGCAGGATATCCGCCTCGTCGATGCCGTTGGGATTGCCTTTGCCGCGCGCGTCGATGTCGCGATCCTTGAGGCCGGCCATGATCATGCGCACGGTGGAGAGGCGGCGCTGGTCACCGGATTTCATCGCTGCCTTCATCTCGGCGGTGAAGCTGTCGCGCAGGCCCATGGCGCATCTCCTGGAATGACTCGGGGACGGACTCCCGAGGACACCGGACGTTACTCAAACGGGACTCGAATAGCAAATCCGCGCGGCATGCATAACGTCTTATTTTGCAAGTGATTAGCTACCGGTTTCCCGGCTTGACGAAGCGCGCGCGACCATCTATCCCATCGTCTTCAAGTCAGAGCGAGCGATGTGTCGCGCCACCGACCTCTTCACGGGCCGGCGGCGTCTCGGCGCGCGAGCCCGCCACTCTCCACGC
>DATKPX010000362.1:0-15888 GCA_035523855.1 Allostellaceae bacterium | reverse complement strand
GATGAGGCCGGTGGCGCGGGCGAGCGCGAAGTCGAGGGCGATGGTGGCGTCCGGCGCGATGACCCGCTCCACCGCGGAGTGCGAGATGTCGCGCTCGTGCCAGAGCGTCACGTTCTCGAGCGCCGGGATGACCGAGCTGCGCACCAGCCGCGCCAGGCCCGTCAGATTCTCCGACAGCACCGGGTTGCGCTTGTGCGGCATCGACGAGGAGCCCTTCTGCCCCGGCGAGAAATATTCCTCGGCCTCGCGCACCTCGGTGCGCTGGAGATGGCGGATCTCGGTGGCAAGCCGCTCGATGCCGCTGGCGATCACCGCCAGGACCGAGAAGAAATAGGCATGGCGGTCGCGGGGGATGATCTGGGTCGAGACCGGCTCGACGGTGAGGCCGAGCTTCTCCGCCACATAGGCCTCGATATCGGGGTCGATGTTCGCGAAGGTGCCGGTGGAGCCGGAGATGGCGCAGGTGGCGATCTCCGTCCGCGCCCGCACCAGGCGCTCGCGGTTGCGCTGGAACTCGGCGTAGTGGCCGGCGAGCTTGACGCCCATGGTGGTGGGCTCGGCGTGGATGCCGTGGCTGCGGCCGATGGTGACGGTCATCTTGTGCTCGAAGGCGCGCCGCTTCAGCGCCGCCAGGAGGCCGTCGATGTCTTTCAACAGGAGGTCCGAGGCCTGTTTCAGCTGCACGGCAAGGCAGGTGTCGAGCACGTCGCTCGAGGTCATGCCCTGGTGCACGAAGCGCGCCTCGGGGCCGACATGCTCCGCGAGGCTGGTGAGGAAGGCGATGACGTCGTGCTTCACCTCGCGCTCGACCTCGTCGATGCGGGCGATGTCGAAGCCGCCCTTCTCGCGGATTTTCTTCGCCGCCTCCCGGGGGATGACGCCCTTCTCGGCGAGCGCGTCGCAGGCCGTGGCCTCGATCTCGAGCCAGATCTGGAAGCGATTCTGCGCCTCCCAGATCGCGCTCATCTCGGGACGGCTGTAGCGGGGAATCATCGGCGAAGGGCCTCGGTGGAATGCGGCAATAGGGCTATCCGCTTAGCCCAGGCGGCGGCCGGCGGCAAGCCTCGACGGCCGCAGATCAGACCGGACGCCGGCGGTTGGCGCGCTTCTCGGCAAGCCAGCCGACGACGGCGATCACCAGGCCCACGGCGATGACGGCGATGCCGGCCTCGCGGATCTCGGCCCAGTGCAGGAAGCTGCCGATCGGGCGCAGCACGAAGCCGATGAGAACCACCACCCCGGCGGCGATCCACAGCCGCTCCAGCAAGACCCGGTTCCGGCGCCTTGCGTCCTCACCGTCGCTGTCGGCCATGACAACCCGCCCAGCTCTGCGCGGCTGTTGCCGGCGCGTGTTCGGAGCAACTCAATTGCGGATACTAGCGCATCGGGGCGGCGGCAGCCACTGATGGCCGCGCGCGAGTCCGCACACGGACGTGATGGGATCGAGTCCCCGGCGGGGGCGGCGAGGGTGTATCGTCGCTGCTTCCGGAGGTGAGCGATGCTTCGAGCCGCGCGACTCCTGCTGCTGCTGTCGCTGTCGCTGGCGCCGCTGGTGCTTTCCGCTGCCGACGCCGCCGCCGACAGCAAGATCGTCGTCCGGAGCTATCCGATCCCGGCGGGATCGGGTGCCCATGACGTCTGGCCGGCGGCGGACGGCACGGTCTGGTTCACCGCGCAGGCGGCTGGCAAGCTCGGCCGACTCGATCCGAGGACCGGCAAGGTGGATCAGATCGCGCTCGGCCGCGGCTCGGCGCCGCATGGCGTCATCGTCGGTCCCGATGGCGCCGCCTGGGTCACCGATGGCGGCCAGAACGCGATCCTGCGCGTCGATCCCGCGACGCGGGCGGTGAAGGTGTTTCCGCTGCCCAAGGACAGGTCCTACGCCAATCTCAACACGGCGAGTTTCGACAAGGCGGGGCGCCTGTGGTTCACCGGCCAGAGCGGCGTCTACGGCCGGCTCGATCCCGCCAGCGGCGCGATGACCGTTTACGAGGCACCGCGCGGCGCTGGCCCTTACGGCATCGCCACCACGCCGGCGGGCGGCGTCTTCTACGCCTCGCTCGCCGGCAATTATCTCGGCGAGATCGATCTCGCGAGCGGCGCCGCGACCGTGCTGGAGCCGCCAGTGGCGCGGCAGGGCGCGCGGCGCGTCTGGAGCGATCCCGCGGGAGCGCTCTGGGTCACCGGCTGGAACAGCGGCGACCTCTTCCGCTATGAGCCGCAGTCGCGGAGCTGGAAGAGCTGGCACCTGCCGGGCAGCGACCCGGAGCCTTACGCGGTCTATGTGGATGCGGCGGGTGCGGTCTGGGTGAGCGACTGGGGCGCCAACGCGATCTGGCGCTTCGAGGCTACGGGCGAGCAGTTCCAGCGCGTCCCGTTGCCCGACCAGGGCGCCGGCGTGCGGCAGATCGCCGGCCGCAAGGGCGAGGTCTGGGCTGCGGAATCCGCCGCTGACAGGCTTGTGATGCTCGCCGTCGAATGAGCCGGACGATGTCACGCGATCGTGTGAGCGAGGTCACAGTCGTGTCGCAGCCGCCGTGGTTTCCTCCCGGCGTCAAGGCTCCGCGCTCGGAGCCGATCGTCGGAGACCGTCATGCGCCCCGCGCGTCAGCCCCTCTGGAAGCTCGACACCATGTTCCTGGCCCTCGCCACGGCCGCGCTCATCTTCTCGTGGATGGCGCAGCAGGCCGATGACGGCGGCGCCGGAAAGCCGGTCGCCCAGCTGTCGTCGCTGCCCGCCACGCAACGCTGACCCGACCGCCCGCGGGCGGTTTCAGAGAGTGGGGGACGGGCCGCCCATCCGGCGTTCCCTGTCATCGATGGCAGGGCGGTCCGTCGGCGCAAAGAAAGCGCGGGCCTTCGCCAGCGCCGCCGCATCGGCCAGCACGTCGCCGGGCCGGTTGCCGTATCCCAGCAGGACGCCGCCAAACTCCATCTTGAGATAGTCGGCGGTATTCCGCAGCATGCCGACCAGCGGATCCGCGCGATGCGGATCCTCCTCGCTGAGGACGGAGACGCCCCACAGCGTCTTCCCCGCCATGCGGCTCCGGAAATCGGCGCCGGGAACGCGCAGCCAGCCGCTCCAGTAGTCGAGATAGAGCTTGGCGCTGGCGGGCACGCCATACCAATAGAGCGGCACGGCAAAGACCAGATCGGTGGCGTCGAGCGTCGCGTCGAAGAGGAGGCGCTCGTTGCCCTCGGGCTGGGGATAGACGCCGGTCGAATGCCTGACGTCCGCGAACGGCGCCAGCGGCAGGTCCATGAGGCGGAGCCATTCCTGCCGGCAGCCGGCCGGCAGGCGCTCGGCCGCCCGGCGGGTCAGGATCTCGGTGTTGCCATCGCGCCGCGCGCTGGCGAGCAGGAAGGTGAAGCGGCGGGCGGCTGCTGGGGTCAACGGCTCTCTCCTCGGGATTGCGGTCCGGGCTGGCGCATCGGCACCGCAGTGGATCAGGCCGTGGCCGCCGCCACAAATGAGATCGCTTGACGCTCGGATGAAACCAATTCATCTGACCGGGATGGCCCACCGGACGGATCTTGCCGCCCTTCCCTGGACGGCGCTGCGCGCCTTCGAGGCGGCCTCGCGCCTCGGCAGCTTCAAGGCGGCGGCGGTCGAGCTGATGGTGACGCCGACCGCGGTCAGCCATCAGATGAAGCGGCTGGAGCGCCATCTCGGCCTGGCGCTGTTCGAGCGCCTGCACCGGTCCCTGCGGCTGACGCCGGCGGGCGAGACCCTCGCGGCCGAGGCGCAGGGCGCCTTCCTGCGCCTGGAGCAGACGCTCGCCGGCCTCCGGCTTCAGGGTCTGGCCGCCGGGCAGGACAGCCTGACGGTGAGCGCCGTGCCGTCCTTCGCGACCAAGTGGCTCGCTCCGCGGCTGCACGGCTTCCAGGCGACGCATCCGCGCATCGGTCTGCGCATCGTGGCGAACGAGGCGCTGGTCGATCTGCGTCGCGACCGCATCGTCGACATTGCCCTGCGCTATGGCCCGGGACCCTATGGCGCCGGCGTCCACGCCGAGCGGCTGTGGCCGAAGGGCGAGATCGTCGCGGTCTGCGCGCCGGCGCTCGCCAGGGATCCGTCGCTCCGCGCGCCCTCGGGCCTCGCGCGGCAGATGCTGATCCGGACCGCGGCGCCGGCAACGCGCAAACCGTCTCGACAACGATCGTCCGGTCCGGATTGGCTTTCCTGGCTGGCTGCCGCCCGCGTTCCGGTCGACGGCGCGGCGCGGCGGATGCTTGAAGGTCCGCTCTTCAGCGCCAGCCAGCTCGCCATCGAGGCGGCCGTCGCGGGTCAGGGGGTCGCCCTCGCGCCGACGGTCCTGGTGGAGCGGGACATCGCGTCGGGACGGCTGGTGCGCCTCTTCGACATCGGGCTGCCCGATCCGAACGGCTTCTGGGTGCTGTGCCGCGCCGGCCGCGAGCGGGAGAGCCGCATCCGGATCTTCCTCAAATGGCTCCGCCAGGAGGCGGCGCGGACGCCCCATCTCGGCAAACCGGGAAGGCTCAGAGCAGGCCGAGCGTCCGCAAGCTCGCATGGCGGCCGCGGCCGATGATGACGTGGTCGTGAAGCGCGATGCCGAGCGCGCCGGCGGCCTGCTTCACCTCGCGCGTCATCGCGATGTCCGCCTGGGAGGGCGTCGGATCGCCGCTCGGGTGGTTGTGCACCATGATGATGGCGGTGGCGGAGAGCTCCAGCGCGCGCTTCACCACCTCGCGCGGATAGACCGGCGTGTGATCGACGGTGCCGCGCTGCTGGCGCTCGTCGGCGATGAGGGCGTTCTTGCGATCGAGGAAGAGCAGGTGGAACTCCTCCACCTCGGTGAAGCCGGCCTTCGCCGTGCAGTACTCGATCAGCGCCTGCCAGGAGGAGAGCACCGTGCGCTCGGTCAGCTCCGAGCGGGCGAGGCGGAGACCGGCCTCGCGCACCGCCTTCAGCGCCGCCACCGACGCCTCGCCCATGCCCGGCACCGCCAGCAGGGTCTCGGGGCTTGCCGCCAGCACGGCGGCGAGGCTCTTGAAGCGCTTCAGCAGCTCCTTGGCGAGCGGCTTCAGGTCGCCGCGCGGCTTCGCCGCGAAGAGCAGGAATTCGAGAAGCTCGTAATCCGGCAGCGCCTCCGTGCCGCCGGCCAGCAGCCGCTCGCGCAGGCGCTGGCGATGGCCGAGATAATGCGGCCTCGGCTCAACGCTGTCGTCGGCGGTCTCCTCGGTCTCGGATGTCACGCTCGGCTCTTGCCGGTGGATCTCTCCCGCGACGCTAGCGTAACCGGTGGCAATAGACCATTGGCGGCAGGCGGATCCGGGTGCCAGGCGGGTGCGCCCGCCATTCGCCCGTGGTCCCCTATAATGTCACAGGCTTGCGGGGCGGGATCGCTCGCTATATGACCGTTGTCAGAGCGAGCATCCGGGCCTTGGGGCCCGTAAATCTGTAAGGAATCCCCGATGATTGGCACTCTGTGGCAGCGGTTCTCCGGGCCCCGTTGGGCGCTGATGGCGGCCCTGGCCCTGGCGGTCGGGACGCTCTCGGTCACGCCGGCGTCAGCCCAGTATTACCGGCATCATCCCGGGCACTGGTGGTGGAACGGCCGCGCCTATGTATGGGTCTACGATCCTGCTCCGCCGGTGGTCTACGCGCCGCCGCCGGTGGTCTATGCGCCGCCGCCGCCGCCGGTCTATTACGCGCCGCCGGTCTACGCCTATCCGTCCTTCAACGTGGTGATCGGCGGCCGCCGCCATTGGTAAACGGGCGGCGCTCGAGCGCCGCTGTGCTCAGAGCGCGTAGGGCGGCTGCGTGTGCCCCTTGGGCGAGAGGGTGAGGATCTCGTAGCCGGTCTCGGTCACCGCGACGGTGTGCTCGAACTGCGCCGAGAGCGAGCGGTCCTTGGTGACCGCGGTCCAGCCGTCGGAGAGGATCTTTACCTCCCAGCGGCCGGCATTCACCATCGGCTCGACAGTGAAGAACATGCCGGGCTGCAGCACCGGCCCGTCCTCGGGCGAGCCGAAATGCAGGATCGAGGGTGCGTCGTGGAAGATGCGCCCGATGCCGTGGCCGCAGAAGTCGCGCACCACCGAGAAGCGCTGGCTTTCCACGTAAGTCTGGATCGCGTTGCCGATCGCGCCGGTGCGCGCGCCCGGACGCACGGCAGCGATGCCGCGCATCATCGCCTCGTAGGTCACCTCCACCAGCTTGCGCGCCTTCAGCGGCACCTTGTCGCCGACCAGGAACATGCGGCTGGTGTCGCCGTGCCAGCTGTCGAGGATGACGGTGATGTCGATGTTGATGATGTCGCCTTCCATCAGCTTGCGGTCGCTGGGAATGCCGTGACAGACCACGTGATTGATGGAGGTGCAGATCGATTTCGGGAAGCCGCGGTAGTTGAGCGGCGCCGGAATCGCGCCATGGCCCAGGATGAAATCGTGGCAGAGCCGGTCGAGCTCCTCGGTGGTGACGCCGGGCTCCACGTGCGGCGCGATGAAGTCCAGCACCTCGGCGGCGAGCTTCCCCGCCTTGCGCATGCCCGCGAGCTCCGCGGGCCCATGGATCTTGATCCGGGATTCCTCGGGATCGCGCCGGGGGGCGCGCAGCGACAGATTCTTCATCATCGGCCCAGGCTCTCCTCGCTCGCCGCGCCGGCCCCGGGAAAGAAGGGGATCGGGGCCGCGATATCAACGCCTTCCAGCGTTATATCGCAACTGTAGCACAAAACTTCCACCCCCGCCTGCCGCGCCGCCTCGAGCGCCCGGTGATAACCGGGGTCGAGATCATCGGCGACCCGAAAGCGAGCGCAATCAGTGCGTTGGATCACATAGAGCACCACCGCCCGGAAGCCGGCCTGCACCATCCGGGCGAGCTCCCCCATGTGCTTGGTGCCCCGAATGGTCACGCAGTCCGGGAATTCGGCCCAGCCCCGCCGCTTCAAGTGGACGTTCTTGACCTCGACGTAGCAGGCAGGACGGTCCGGCGCTTCCAGCAGCAGGTCGATGCGGCTCGCCTCGCCGTAGCGGACCTCGCGGCGCCGGCTCGGATAGCCGCCGAGCTCGGGAATGCGGTCGGCGGCGAGCGCGTCGGCGACGAGGGTGTTGGGCGCGCCGGTGTTGACGCCGATGAGCCCGCCCTCCGCCTCCACCAGCGCCCAGGACCAGGCGAGCGCGCGCTTCGGGCTGTCGGCCGGCAGCAGCCAGACCGGCAGGCCGGGATCGGCAATGCCGAGCATGGCGCCGGGATTGGCGCAATGCGCCACCACCTCGCGACCGTCCTCGAGCCGCACATCGGCGAGGAAGCGCTTGTAGCGTCGGAGCAGCGTGCCGGGGACGAGAGGCTGGGAGAATCGCATCGGAGACGCCGACCCTAAGGGCAGGGCCGCCGACGGGCAAGCAGCCGCCGTTGTGCGGGCGGGAACTTCGGCCTAATAGGATGTGAATGTCACGCGAGGGAGCGATCATGGACGCCAAGCCCGTCACCGCCTGCGTCCTCATCATCGGCAACGAGATCCTCTCGGGCCGCACCCAGGACGTGAACCTCGCTTTTCTCGCCAAGGGCCTCAATGACGTCGGCGTGCGCCTCAGCGAGGCGCGCGTCATTCCTGACGTGCCCGATATCATCGTGGCGACGGTCAACGAGGTGCGCGCTCGGAACGACTACGTCTTCACCACCGGCGGCATCGGTCCGACCCACGACGACATCACCTCCGAATGCGTCGCGCGCGCCTTCGGCGTGAAGCTCATTCTGCATCCCGAGGCGAAGCGGATTCTCGAGACCCACTACAAGCCGGGCGAGCTCAACGAGGCGCGGCTCAGGATGGCGCATGTGCCGGAGGGCGCGACGCTGATCGTCAATCCGATCTCGCTGGCACCGGGCTTCCGCCTCGGCAACGTGTTCGTGATGGCGGGCGTGCCGCTGATCATGCAGGCGATGTTCGACGGCGTGAAAGCCGATCTCAAGGGCGGCGCGCCGGTGCTGACGCGCGCGATCGCCTGCGGCCTCGCCGAGGGTCTGCTGGCCGCCGGCCTCGCCGTCATCCAGGGGCGCTATGAGGATGTGGATATCGGCTCCTATCCCTGGTTCCGGCGCGGTGCCCATGGCGTGAGCCTGGTGCTGCGCAGCCCGGACGCCGCGCGCCTCGATGCGGCGGCGCGGGAAGTCGCCGATCTCGTCCGCTCGCTCGGCGACACGCCCCGCGAGGAATAGGGCGCTCGCCGCGGGCGACGGATCAGCTGCGCGCCGTCAGGGCGACGGCGAGGCAGGCCGCGACGATGACGGAGACGACGGCGAACTTGGTCGCCGGCGGCATGTAGCCGCAATAGCCCAGGAACCGATCGATGGTGGAGCACATGGCTCCGCCTCCCTCATTGTTGGCTCGCTCATCACGAGATCGCGACCCATCTGTACTTGAAATCGCGCGGCCGCGTCGTGTGTCTTGTTTGCCATAGAAGAAATCGTCTTTTTCTTTGTTTGAACAATATTCTCGGCATTTGCCGGCGATATTTCAGCCCGGCCGATTCGCCAGGATTTTCTGGCTCTTCCGCGGCGCCGCGGGGTAGCGTGCGGGCGCCTGCCCGCTTGGCGGAATTGGTAGACGCAACGGACTTAAAATCCGTACTTCCGCAAGGAAGGTGCCGGTTCGAGTCCGGCAGCGGGCACCAGCTCGACCCCTGCTGGTCGATCCCTCGCGCACTCGAGACATGCCGGCGCATGGCATCGATCGATGCCGCGCCCGCGGCACTGACTACGCCGGAATGCGACGGTGCGATTTTGCACTCGGAATCGCACTGCCGCTCTGGCCGCTGTCCAAATTGATCTAAATCATAGCGAAATCGGACGCATCGCGGCACTTCCATCGGAGGCGCTGCGATGGTTTCGCGAGTGTGTGCTGCCGGGGAAGGGACGGCGGCGCGCGCTCCGGGTAAGGACAGCAATTTTTCTTCCGCGCAGATCGCAGAATCCATCGCAGATCGCGGGGCTCATTCAGGAGGACGCGTCATGTTGGCAACCGTCAGTCAGTTGTCGCCCAGGGAGAAGCTGATCTGGGCCGTTGTCGTCGTGGTGGGAGTGATCTCCTTCGGCATCATCACCTTGAGCCGCGGCGAGTCCGTGAACGCCGCGTGGCTCGTGATCGCGTCCGTCTGCATCTACTTCATCGCCTACCGATTCTACGGCCTCTTCATCGCCAACCGTGTGCTTGGCGCCGATCCGACGCGGGTGACGCCCGCCTATCGCCGCAACGACGGTCTCGACTACGTTCCAACCAATCGCTATGTGCTCTACGGGCACCATTTCGCGGCGATCGCCGGCGCGGGCCCGCTGGTGGGGCCGGTGCTGGCGGCACAGATGGGTTATCTGCCGGGCTCGCTCTGGATCCTCGCCGGCGTCGTCTTCGCCGGCGCGGTGCAGGACATGACCGTGCTGTTCCTGTCGACCCGGCGCGACGGCCGCTCGCTCGGCGACATCGCGCGCTCGGAGATGGGGCCGGTCGCCGGCACGATCGCGGGCATCGGCATCCTTCTCATCTGCGTCATCGTGCTGGCGGTGCTGGCGCTGGTGGTGGTCAAGGCGCTGGTCGGCAGCCCCTGGGGCACCTTCACCGTCTTCTGCACCATCCCGATTGCCTTCATCATGGGCATCTACAGCCGCTTCATCCGTCCCGGGCGGATCGGCGAGATGTCGGTGCTGGGCGGCGTGCTGCTGCTGATCGCGCTCGTCTACGGGCGGACGGTCTCCGAGACGCCCGCCCTCGCGGTCTATTTCAATCTGAGCGGCGAGGCGCTCGCGATCATCATCATCCTTTACGGCTTCGTCGCCTCGGTGCTGCCGGTCTGGCTGATGCTGGCGCCGCGCGACTACCTCTCCACCTTCCTGAAGATCGGCACGATCCTGCTGCTCGCGGTCGGCATTCTCATCGTGCGGCCGGAGCTGCAGATGCCGGCGGTCACCAAGTTCGTCGACGGCACCGGACCGGTGTGGGCGGGGGGCCTGTTCCCGTTCCTCTTCATCACCATCGCCTGCGGCGCGGTCTCCGGCTGGCACTCGCTGATCTCCTCCGGCACGACGCCGAAGATGATCGAGAACGAGAACCAGATCGCCTTCATCGGCTATGGCGGCATGCTGATGGAGTCTCTGGTGGCGATCATGGCGATGATCAGCGCCACGGTGATCCATCCCGGCGTCTATTTCGCCATGAACAGCTCGGCCGGACTCATCGGCACCACCGTCGACCAGGCGGCGCAGGTGATCTCCAACTGGGGCTTCGTGGTGACGCCCGATACGCTCGCGCAGATCGCCCAGGACGTCGGCGAGAAAAGCATCCTCTCCCGCACCGGCGGCGCGCCGACGCTGGCGGTGGGCATGGCCAGCATCCTCGCGGGGTTCCTCGGCGGCAAGCTGCTGATGGGGATCTGGTACCACTTCATCATCCTCTTCGAGGCGCTCTTCATCCTCACCACCGTCGATGCCGGCACGCGCGTCCTCCGGTTCATGATCCAGGATTTCGTCGGCGCGGCAATCCCGGCTTTCCGCGCCACCGAGTCCTGGGCCAACAACCTGATCGGATCGGCGCTTTCCTGCGCGCTCTGGGGCTATTTCCTCTACGCCGGCGTCATCGATCCCCTGGGCGGCATCTGGACGATGTGGCCGCTCTTCGGCACCGCCAACCAGATGCTGGCGGCGATCGCGCTCACGCTCTGCACGGTGGTGCTGTTCAAGATGAAGCGCCAGCGCCTGGCATGGGTCACGATCTTCCCGACCGCATGGCTGGTGATCTGCACGGTGACCGCCGGCCTGCAGAAGGTGCTGAGCGCCGACCCTGCGGTCGGCTTCGTCGCCCACGCGCGCCGGTTCGGCGATGCGGTCGCCGCCGGCAAGCTGCTCGCGCCGGCAAAGACCGTCGGAGAGATGCAGCGTGTCATCTTCAACGACTATCTCGACGCGACGCTGGCGGCGCTGTTCGCCGCCATCGTGGTGGCGATCGTGGTCTACGGCCTTGTCACCTGCGTGCGTGCGCTCGGCAATCCGAAGGCCACCGCGATCGAGCTGGGCGCGGCAGCGGGAGGGAACGATGACTGACGCATTTCTGGCACTTTGGCGCGCCATAGTGAGGACCGCGCGCCTGATGGTCGGGGTGCCCGATTATGAGACCTATGCCGAGCATCGGCGGCGGCATCACCCGGGCGAGCCGGTCATGAACTACCAGGAGTTCTTCCGCGAGCGCCAGACTGCCCGCTACGCGGTGGCGAAAGGCCGGTTCAAAGGCTGCTGCTGAGCCGGCGGCGGGGTGGATGACCTCCGCCCCCCGCCTGCCGTCGGAGTCCGACGAGGGAGCCGCGGAGCATGAGCGTCAAGCTCAGCGATATGACGCCGGCGGTGGACCTGACCCTGGAGAAGGGGACGGGCCCGACGCGGACGCGGCGGCCGCTCTATGTCGACCTGCTGCCCACCTGCAACAATGCTTGCCCGGCCGGCGAGAACGTCCAGGCCTGGCTCGCGCTGGCGCAGGCGGGGCGCTACCGGGAAGCCTGGGAAGCACTGGTGCAGGACAATCCGATGCCGGCCATTCACGGCCGCGTCTGCTATCACCCCTGCGAGACCGCCTGCAATCGCGGCACGCTCGACACCGCCGTCAGCATTCACGCGGTCGAGCGCTTCCTCGGCGATCTCGCCTCCAGCGAGCGCTGGCCTCATAAGATCCTGCGGCCGGCCACCGGCAAGCGCATCCTGATCGTCGGCGCCGGCCCCTGCGGCCTCTCCGCCGCCTATCACCTCGCGCGCCTCGGCCATGCGGTGGAGATCCACGAGGCCGGGCCGCTGCCCGGCGGCATGATGCATTTCGGCATCCCGGCCTATCGACTGCCGCGCCAGGAGCTGATGGCGGAGGTGGCGCGCATCGAGGGCATGGGCGTGAAGATCGCGCTCAATCACAAGGTGGAGGACGTGCTGGCGGAGAAGACCGCCGGCGCCTTCGATGCGGTTCTTGTCGCGATCGGCGCCGGCGTCGGCAAGCATGCCGACATTCCCGCCCGCGACGCGGCGCGGGTGCTGGATGCGGTCTCGTTGCTCCATAACGTGACCACCGGCGAGGCGCCGCTGCTCGGACGCCGCGTGGTGGTCTATGGCGGCGGCAACACGGCGATGGATGCGGCCCGCACCGCCAAGCGGCTTGGCGCCGACGAGGCGCTCATTGTCTATCGCCGCGACCGCGCTCATATGCCGGCGCACGCGTTCGAGGCGGACGAGGCGATCGAGGAGGGCATCAAGATCAAGTGGCTGACCACCATCAAGGAGGTGGTCGGTCCCGATCTCACGGTCGAGCGGATGGAGCTCGATGCCGACGGTCGGCCGCATCCCACCGGCCAGTTCGACACGCTGAAGGCCGACGCCATCGTTCTGGCGCTGGGGCAGGAGACCGACAGCGGCTTCCTGAAGCGGGTGCCGGGCATCGAGTTCGCGTCCGCCGGCGCCGTCCGCGTCGATCCGGACATGATGACCGGGCATCCCGGCATCTTTGCCGGCGGCGACATGGTGCCGGGCGAGCAGTCGGTGACGATCTCGGTCGGCCACGGCAGGCGCGCCGCGCGGCACATCGATGCCTGGCTGCGGGGCGGGCGCTACGAGGCGCCGGTGAAGCATCCCGTGGTCACCTTCGACATGCTGCATCTGCCGGTCTACAGCGATGCCGACCCGCATCCGCAGAAGATGCTGGAGATCGCCGAGCGGGTGAGCGGCTTCGAGGAGGTAGTCGCCGGCCTCAGCGAGAAGCAGGCGCGCTACGAGGCCCAGCGGTGCCTCTCCTGCGGCAACTGCTTCGAGTGCGATCATTGCTATGCCGCCTGTCCCGAGGACGCGATCATCAAGCTCGGGCCCGGCCGGCGCTATCTCTACGACTACGCCAAATGCACCGGCTGTGCGGTCTGCTTCGAGCAGTGTCCTTGCCATGCGATCGAGATGATCCCGGAAGCGCAGGCTCGGGTGACATGACCCGGAACTCCTCCATCATGGACGGCAACACAGCGGTGGCCCATGTGGCCTATCGGATCAACGAAGTCTGCGCGATCTTTCCGATCACGCCGTCCTCCACTATGGCGGAACTGGCGGACGAATGGGCCTCGGCCGGGGTGAAGAACATCTGGGGCAATGTCCCGGTCGTGCAGGAGATGCAGAGCGAGGGCGGCGCCGCGGGCGCGGTGCATGGGGCACTGCAGGCGGGCGCGCTCACCACGACGTTCACGGCCTCCCAGGGCCTGATGCTGATGATCCCCAATATGTTCAAGATCGCGGGGGAGCTCACCTCGACGGTGTTCCACATCGCCGCGCGCTCGGTCGCGACCCAGGCGCTCTCGATCTTCGGCGACCACTCCGACGTGATGGCGGTGCGCTCCACCGGCTTCGCCATGCTGTCCGCCGGCTCGGTGCAGGAGGCGCATGACGGGGCGCTCATCTCGGAGATCGCCACTCTGCGGTCGCGCGTGCCCTTCATGCACTTTTTCGATGGGTTCCGCACCTCGCACGAGCTCAACACGCTGAGCCTGCTGAGCGACGACGAGCTCAGGACGATGATCGAGGACGACCTCGTGCGCGCCCATCGCGCCCGCGCGCTCACGCCGGAGAACCCCGTCGTGCGCGGCACCGCGCACAATCCCGACACCTTCTTCCAGGCGCGCGAGACGGTGAACCCCTTCTACGCCAAGGTGCCGGGCATCGTGCAGGCGGTGATGGATGAGTTCGCCCGGCGTACCGGCCGGCAGTACCGGCTGTTCGACTACGACGGGCCCGCGGACGCCGAGCGGATCGTGATTCTCATGGGCTCCGGCGCGGAGACCGTGCGCGAGACCGCGGCGGCGCTGCGGCAGCGCGGGGAGAAGGTCGGCGTCCTGCAGGTGCGCCTCTACCGGCCGTTCTCGGCGGAGCATTTCCTCGCGGCCCTTCCGAGGAGCTGCCGAGCAATCGCCGTCCTCGAGCAGACCAAGGAGCCTGGCGCGCCCGGCGAGCCGCTTTATCTCGACGTGATTGCCGTGCTGGCGCGGGCGCTCGCCACCGGGCAATGGAAGACGATGCCGCGGATCATCGGCGGCCGCTACGGCCTCTCATCGAAGAATTTCAGCCCGGCGATGGCGAAGGCGGTGTTCGACGAGCTCGGCAAGCCCGATCCCAAGAACGGCTTCACCGTCGGCATCACCGACGATGTCTGCCATACCAGCCTCGCCTATGACCCCGCCTATTCGATCGAGCCCGCGGAGGTCGTGCGCGCGGTCTTCTACGGCCTCGGCGCCGACGGCACAGTGGGCGCCAACAAGAACAGCGTGAAGATCATCGCCGAGGAGGCCGGACTCTACGCGCAGGGATATTTCGTCTACGACTCCCACAAATCCGGCGCGCAGACGGTCTCGCATCTGCGCTTCGGGCCGCAGCCGATCCGCGCACCCTATCTGATCGCATCCGCCGGCTTCGTCGGCTGCCATCAGTTCCATCTGCTGGAGCGCCAGGACATGCTGCGGTTGGCGGCGCCCGGCGCGACCTTTCTCCTGAACAGCCCCTACGGTCCGGCCGAGGTCTGGGGCCGTCTGCCGCGCTCGGTCCAGCAGGACATCATCGGCAGGAAGCTCCGGTTCTTCGTGATCGACGCCTCGAAAGTGGCGCAGGAGGCCGGCCTCGGCAGCCGGACGAACACGGTGCTGCAGACCTGCTTCTTCGCCATTTCCGGCGTGCTGCCGCGCGAGCAGGCGATCGAGCAGATCAAGCAGTCGATCCGCAAGACCTATGTGTCGAAGGGCGAGGAGGTGGTGCAGCGGAATTTCAAGGCAGTGGATGTCACCCTCTCGCGCCTCCACGAGGTCCGGGTGCCCGGTGCCGCGACCAGCGCCTTCGACCGCCCGCCGCCGGTTCCGGCAAGCGCGCCCAAATTCGTACGCGAGTTCACCGCGCGGATGTTCGAGGGCATGGGCGACGAGATTCCCGTGAGCCTGCTGCCGGTGGACGGCACTTTTCCCTCGGGTACCGCCGCCTGGGAGAAGCGCAACATCGCTGACGAGGTGCCCGTCTGGATTCCCGATCTCTGCATCCAGTGCGGCCAATGCAGCTACGTCTGCCCGCACAGCGTGATCCGCGCCAAGTACTATGGCGAGGATCGCCTGCAGGGCGCGCCGGCGGCCTTCAAGTCGGCGCCGGTCAACGCGCGCGGATATCCCGACGCCCGCTTTACGCTGCAATCCTATATCGAGGACTGCACCGGATGCGGGCTCTGCGTCGAGGTCTGTCCCGCGCTGAGCCCGGTGGATCCCGGCGTCAAGGCGATCAATCTCAAGCCGAAGGCGCCGCTGCTCGAGGCGGAGCGCGCCAGCATTGCCTTCTTCGAGCGTCTGCCGGTCAACGACCGCGCGCGCGTCGATTTCTCCAACGTGCGCGGCGTGCAGTTCCTGGAGCCGCTGTTCGAATTCCCCGGCGCCTGCGCCGGATGCGGCGAGACGCCCTACCTGAAGCTGCTGTCGCAACTGTTCGGCGACCGGATGATGGTGGCGAACGCCACCGGCTGTTCCTCGATCTACGGCGCCAACCTGCCGGTGACGCCCTGGACCAAGAACCACGAGAACCGCGGTCCCGCCTGGTCGAACTCGCTCTTCGAGGACAACGCGGAGTTCGGGCTTGGCTTCTGCCTTGCTTCCGACAAGCATCTCGACCTCGCCGCCACCCGGCTCAAGGCACTGGCGCCGGAGCTCGGCGAGGCGTTCGTCCGGGCGATCCTGACCGCGCCGCAGGCGCAGGAATCGGAGATCCGGGCCCAGCGCATCCGGGTGGCGGAGCTCAAGGCCAGGCTGCTGAAGCTGCGCGACAGCAACGCCGCCGCCCGCGACCTGCTCTCGGTCGTCGACCATCTGGTCCGCCGCAGCATCTGGATCGTGGGCGGCGAC
>DATKPX010000361.1:0-6362 GCA_035523855.1 Allostellaceae bacterium | reverse complement strand
ATGGTGCGCACCGCCTCGCTCTCGTCGGAGCCGCCCCACATCCAGCCGCCGATGGCCCAGGTCCCGAGGCCGATCCTCGAGACGGTAAGATCTGTATTGCGAATGCCAGTTGTTTCCATGGGTTCCTCTCGCGGGCAAAGGCCGGGTCTCCGGCCTTTGATGTAGGCATCCCGACCCGGACCGATTGCCGCGCTCTTGCCGTGCCTATGCCGTGCCTGCTGGGCAACTAAAGTTCCGGGATCACCGCTCCGCGGTAGTGCGCAAACCCATGCGGATACTGAAGACTTGAGCCTCACCGGCTCGGCCGTGGCGCCCGGTTCAGTTCGGGGGCGCGGCTTCCGGCGCGTTTATTTCCTGACCCGGCTGTGCGGCAAGAAGCCGCTCGGTCAGGGTGCCGATTGTGGCTTCGATGGTGGCGGCCGGGGCGTCGTTGGCGATCTCTTCCTGCTCGTAGGCAAGCGGCCGCGCGCCGTCAAAAATGTTTACGGTCAACTGCGACACGCCGCGAGCGGCGCCGTAGTTCACATGCCAGACGATGCGGCGAGATGGGAATGGAGCGCTGGTGGGCTCGGAAATCACCGCGGAGGGCACGGCGTGCGTCATGCCGGCTTCGACCAGGCGAGTGAACTCGCGGTCGGTCATTCCCGGGGGTGTCGCTCGGATGCTGACGCTCGCGATGCCGGCCGGCGTCTTTAGGTCGAAAGCGGGCTGCAAGGCGAGCGTCGCCGGCGAGCCGACACAACCGGAAATGAAAAGCATGAGCGCTGCGATCGAGGCGCGCCACTCGCGCCGGCTCCGTGCAACCGCTACTGGTGATTGGGCAACCATAGCCGAAAACATGGGCAGCTGACGTCGTCGCCTTTTGCCCGCGCTTGGCGTGGGGGCATCGCAATTGCCCTGAGTTTAGCTCGGCCTCCGCCGCCGCCGGTCGACGTCAACAGCTCATCAGATTGCGCCGGTACGCACCGGCGGAGCAGCAAAATCAACATCGACCCGCAAGAAGGAAGCCGCCCGGAGTTCGTTTCCCTGATCAGACTCGACATCTTCCCTGATGGCTTCTTGAGAATTCCCTGCTCCGATGCGATATCGAATGAATTAGGGTACGCTTAAAATAGTTGGTTGATGGCCTCTTCTTGCCGCTCACTTCTGGGAATTCAGCCTGGAGACGGGTTCGCTGAAGACTGCCCCCTCCGCCAACGCGCGCTGATGATCTACAACTTCATCTCCGGCGGCAGCATCGGCAAGCTCGGCTTCCGGCCCGGCGGCTTGGACGAGCACGATGCCCGGACGATCCGCCGCCGCTATTCCGCCGCCTGCGGCGCGGCCCGCTCCAGCGCCGGATTGTGGCCCAGCACCAGCACGATGACGATGCCGACGAGGGCGCAGCCGGCGAGGAAGACCAGGCCGGCGAGATCGCCGCCGCTCTTGTCGCGCAGCAGGCCGAAGACCTGCGGGCCGAAATAGCCGCCGAGATTGCCGATGGAGTTGACGGCGGCGATGCCGGCCGCCGCGGCGGTGCCGCTGAGGAAGGCGGTGGGCAGCGTCCAGAACACCGGGAGCACCGCGAAGAAGCCGAAGCCGGCGAGGCAGAGGAAGGCCATCTTGACCACGGGATCGGCGATGACCGAGGCGGCGCCGAGACCGGCGACAATGATGGCGAGCGGGATCACCGCGTGCCATTTGCGCTCGGCGGTGCGGTCGGAATGTCGGCTCCAGAAGATCATGCCGATGGCGCCCACCGCATAGGGCAGCGCGGTGACCACGCCGGTCTCGAAATTGCTGAGGCCGCCGAACGCCTTCACGATCTGCGGCAGGAAGAAGCTGAGCCCGTATTGCGGGATGTTGCAGCCCATATAGACGAAGCCCAGCGCGATGACGCGGGGATCGCGCAGCGACTGCAGCCAGGAGAGATGCACCATGGTCTCGCGATTGCGCCGCTCGGCGTCGAGGCGGCTCTGCAACCAGCGGCGCTCGTCGGGCGCGAGCCAGTGCGCCTCCATCGGGCGGTCGGTGAGGTAGAGCCACACCACCACGGCCATGAGCAGCGCCGGAATGGCTTCGATGATGAACATCCACTGCCAGCCATGCAGGCCGGCGGCGCCCTCGAGATTGAGGACGAGGCCGGAGATCGGTGCGCCGATCACGGTGGAGACCGGGATCGCGAACATGAAGAGGCCGACGATGCGCGCCCGGTAGGAGGCCGGGAACCAGAGCGTCAGGAAGAAGATGATGCCGGGGAAGAATCCCGCCTCGGCGACGCCCAGCAGCAGGCGAACGGCGTTGAAGCTGAGGACGCCGGTGACGAAGGCCTGGGCGCCCGAGATGATGCCCCAGGTGAACATGATGCGGGCGATCCACTTGCGCGCGCCGAAGCGGTCGAGGGCGAGGTTGCTCGGCACCTCGAAGAAGAAATAGGCGATGAAGAAGATGCCGGCGGCGCCGCCGAAGGCCGCCGCGGTCAAGCTCAGATCCTTGCTCATCGTCGCGCCGGCGAAGCCGACATTGACGCGATCGAGATAGGCGATGAAGTAGCAGAGCATCAGGAAAGGGACGAGACGCCAGGCGACCTTGCGCATCGTCCGCTGCTCGAGGCCGTCCATTCGCGTCTCCTCCGAAAAAGTTCGTTGCTGCCGGTTCGTTTTTCCGCGAACGGCCCGTCGCCCCGCATCCGGCGACGGCCGGCACGCTAGCGAAACTTCCCCGAAACGCAACAAATCTCTGCGCGAGTTGCGCGTCCCCACGGGCGCAAGGTGAGCGGCTTTTGATCACCTCGGCCCCAGCGTCTCGCAACCCCGCGATCGGCCGAGTTGTTGAGAAGCGACGCGCGGGGGGCGAGGTCCGTGGCAAATTATGGTTGAGGCGCGTCCTCAGCGATTGCCGCCGCCATGGGCGCCGGCACCGTAGCCGCTGTAGGGATGATCGGCCGGCGCGCAGGCGACCGCCGCCCATGCCAGGGCTGCGCCCAGCAGCGCGATCCAGACCCACTGCATCAAGCGGCGCATTGCTCCTCCGGGGCGGCGATTCTGAGCGAGTATGTGGGGGGATGGCGCGGCAATCGCCATGGTTTCGGGAGCCAGCGGCAGCGGCGGACAAAACAGCGCAATTTCCAAGAAGAGCCGGCGCCCGATCTGGCGGATAGATAGGGAGCGCCGGTGCCCATGGGTTTGGGGGTTGCGCCGGTTGCCCCAGGGCCGCCGTCGGTGGCGGCCGCATCAAATCGAAGGACAGGACAGATGAGCACGATCGAAGCGAAGTCGCGGCGCACTGCCGCGCTCCAGACGCCTTCCGGGCTGTCGCGTGACGCGGTGAAGGACATCTCCGGAGCGCTCAATGCGCTGCTGGCAGATGTCTTCGCGCTCTATCTCAAGACGAAGAACTTCCACTGGCACATGTCGGGGCCGCATTTCCGCGATTATCACCTGCTGCTCGACGAGCAGGGCGAGCAGATCTTCGCGATGACCGACGACATCGCCGAGCGGGTGCGCAAGATCGGCGGCGGCACCATCCGCTCGATCGGCGAGATCCACCGGCTGCAGCGCCTTGCCGACAATGACGCCGACTACGTGACGGCGTCCGACATGCTGGCGGAACTCCGCGAGGACAACGCGCGGCTCACCGCCAGCATGCGCGAGGCGCATGAGGTCTGCGACGAGCACGGCGACGTCGCCAGCGCCAGCCTGCTGGAGAATTGGATCGACGAGACCGAGCGGCGCACCTGGTTCCTCTTCGAGGCCGGCCGCCGCGACGAACCGCGGAGCTGAGGCCGCCGCCGCGCCGGGCGAGCCCGGGCCATGCCGGAAAACCGGCGGCTCGGCCTCGCCGGCGCGGCGATCGCGCTGATCGCCTCCGGCAACAGCATCAGCTGCGCAAGGCGCCCGACATCGCCTCAATCGCGAACAAGAAACTGCCGCGGGCGGTAGCCACCTCCCTGGCTGCGGCGACCGATAGCTGGTCGACTGCCCGGCAAGGGCGGATGCGCGGCCTTGCGCGCCCTTCTTATCGCCGCCGCGGTTCCCGTTATTGCGGAGGTGATTCCATGCGAATCCTGGCCATCATCGCGCTCGCGGCCGCGCTTGCGGGTTGCGGCGCCAATGACGACCCCAGCTGGAGCTGGGGCAGCAGCCGCTCGTGGCGGGCGGTGAACGCCGAGGGCGTTCCCGTCGCCGAGGCGCGTGCCGCGTGCAACGAGGATGCCCAGCGGACCACCGCGGCGATCGCCAATCTCGGCCAGCGCGTCTCCGAGCAGCGCCGGATCTCCGACGACTGCCTGACGCGCCGCGGCTACTGAGCGGGAGGGCGTACCCGGGCGGGCTGGACAGCGGCGGCGATCTTCCCGATGCTGAGGTTCGTGCCGCTCGTCGGAGCGGCCAGGTCCGGAGGCGGAGAGGAAGCCAGTGCCGATCGATCCAGAGCTCACCGAGCGGCTCGCCGGCGCGCTCGACGAGGCCGAGCGCACGCGGACGCAGATCGCGCAGTTCTCCCGCCAGCATCCGGAGATGGGAATCGAGGACGGCTACGCCGTGCAGCGCGCCTGGATCGCGCGCAAGCTCAAGGCGGGACGGCGGGTGGTCGGCCACAAGATCGGCCTCACCTCGCGGGCGATGCAGCAGTCCAGCAACATCCGCGAGCCCGACTACGGCGTCCTCCTCGACGACATGGTGCTCGAGCCGGGCCAGGACATCGCCGTCAGCCGCTTCATCGTGCCGCGGGTGGAGGTGGAGCTCGCCTTCATCCTGAGGCGGGAGCTGCGCGGTCCCAACTGCACCCTCTTCGACGTGCTCAACGCCACCGATCACGTGGTGCCGGCGGTGGAGATCATCGACGCCCGCATCCGCCAGGTCGATCCCGAGACCGGCAAGACGCGGACGGTGGTGGATACGATCTCTGACAACGCCGCCAATGCCGGCATCATCATGGGCGGCCGGCCGGTGCGGCCGGAGGCGATCGATCTCCGCTGGGCGGCGGCGCTCCTCTACAAGAACGGCGTCATCGAGGAGACCGGCGTCGCCGCCGCGGTGCTGAACCATCCCGGCAACGGCATCGCCTGGCTCGCCAACCGGCTCGCGCCCCACGACGTGGCGCTGGAGCCGGGCCAGATCGTGCTTGCGGGATCCTTCACCCGCCCGACCTACGCCCAGGCCGGCGACAGCTTCCACGTCGACTACGGCCCGCTCGGCGTGATCGCCTGGCGCTTCGTTTAGGGCGTGGACTTGCCGCAGCGCTTCGCCAATCCCTGAGCGAGCGCGGTGCTGACGCCCTGGTCGAAATTCGGCCTGGCGCCGATGAGCGCGACCACTTCCTTGCTGGTCTCCGCCACGGTCTTGCGTCGGACGCACTCGGCCCAGGCCGGATAGGTCTCGCGGGAATAGCCGTAGGCGAGGAAGGCCATGCCCTCGATGAGGCCGCCCACATAGATCGCCTGCATCGGCTGCGGCAGGCGCAGGAATTCCTGCGCGGTGACGCTCTGCACCATGCCGGCCTGCTGCACCACCGGCTTGCACTTCGCCACGTAGAGCCAGAGCGCGGCGCGGTTGTTCTCGAGGTCGAGGTCGCCGGGGGTCTCGCCGGCAATGCAGGTCCAGTCGCCCTTCTTGATCTCGACGCCGTAGCCGCTCATGTCCTGCTCGGCCTGGGTCGCACGGATGAGGCCGATGGTGCGGCGCTCGCCGTCGGCGGTGAAGCTCTCGCCGATCGCCAGCTTCGCCGGCGGCGCGAAGCCGTTGCAGGGCTCCGAGCTGGTCTTCACCAGCCGGTCGTGATGGGCGAAGCAGGCGATCTTGCCGTCGATCGCCTGCGCCTCGCTGGCGGGGTATTCCGCCGCCGCGGCCGAGCCGGCGGCAACGAGCGCGAGTGCCGCGGCGCCGGCCATGGCTGTCTGAATTCTGTCGAGCACGGGTCCCCTCGCCGGATGCGGGCCGAGCCTGTCACGGCCCGGCTCGTGCAGCAAGTGAGGAACGCCATTCAGTCCAGCGTCTCGCGGTAGAACCAGATCGCCATCGCGGCGACCACCAGGGTGAAGGCGGCGATCGGCCAGAGCTCCGGCAGGATCTCCGCCGTGCCGTTGCCCTTGAGCAGCACGCCGCGCACGATGCGGAGCGCGTGGGTGGCCGGAAAGATCTCGCCGAACCATTGCGCCCAGACCGGCATGCCGCGGAACGGGAACATGAAGCCCGAGAGCATGATCGAGGGCAGCAGGGTGAACTGGGCGAGCTGCATTGCCTGCATCTGGCTGGTGGCGATGGTCGAGAAGGTGAAGCCCAGCGCCAGGTTGCTGGCGATGAAGAGGCCGAGCGCCAGGAACAGGAGGAGGATCGAGCCGCGGATCGGCAGGTGGAACACCGCCACCGAGATCGCCATGATCA
>DATKPX010000360.1:0-2664 GCA_035523855.1 Allostellaceae bacterium | reverse complement strand
CCCCTTCGGCCTCTATGGCGGCAGCCCGGGCCAGCCCTCGGAGAACTATCTCAATCCGCAAGCCGAGAACCGCGTGCTGCCGGGCAAGTTCACCATGACCATGCGCCGGGGCGACGTCTTCCGCCACGTGCTCGCCGGCGCCGGCGGCTGGGGCGATCCGCTGGAGCGCGATCCCGCCGCCGTGCTGCGCGATGTGCGCAACGAGCTGCTGTCGCCGGACAAGGCCCGCGCCGATTACGGCGTCGTCGTGAATCTGGCGGGATGGACGGTCGATGCCAGCGCAACAACGGCACTCCGCGACGAGATGCGGCGTCGGCGCGGCTGGACCGAGGTGCCGAAGCTGCAATGGCAGGACCCGACCCTGCAGGCGCGCGCCGCCGAATGAGCGCCGCCACTTATCGTGTCGGCGTCGATATCGGCGGCACCTTCACCGACATCGTGCTGCTGGGCGCCGACGGCACCATCCACACCAAGAAGATCTCCTCCAGCACGGACAATTACGCCCGCGCCATCGTCGAGGGGCTGGATGAGCTCTTCCGCGAGACCGGCCTCACCGGCGGCGCCATCGAGGAGCTGCGCCACGGCACCACCGTCGCCTCGAACGCCATCCTCGAGCACAAGGGCGCCCGGGTCGGCCTCGTCACCACCAGGGGATTCCGCGACATCCTGGAGATCCGCACGCTCCGGATGCCGAAGCTCTACGACCTCACCTGGACCAAGCCGCCGCCGCTGGTGGAGCGCTACCTGCGCCAGGTGGTGGACGAGCGCGTGGACGCGCACGGGCATATCGAGCGCGCCCTCGACCCCGCCGATGCGGAGCGCGCCGTCGATGCGCTGCTCAAGGAGAAGGTGGAGGCGATCGCCGTCTGCCTGCTCAACTCCTTCGCCAATCCGGCCCATGAGCTGATCCTGCGCGACATCGTCCGCCGCAAGGCGCCGGGCCTGCCGCTCAGCGTCTCCTGCGAAGTGCTGCCGGAGATCAAGGAATACGAGCGCACCTCCACCACCGTGGTGAACGCCTACGTCATGCCGATCGTGGCCAGCTATCTGCGCGCGCTCCGCAAGGGGCTCGACGAAGCGGGCATCCCGGCGCGCCTGCTGCTGATGCAGTCCAATGGCGGCCTCACCACCGACGGCGCCGCCGCCGAGCGGCCGATGAACATCATCGAGAGCGGCCCGGCGGGCGGCGTGGTGGGCGCCCAGGCGCTGGCGCGGGCGAAGCGCCTGCCGAAGATCATCACCTTCGACATGGGCGGCACCACCGCCAAGGCGTCGATGGTGGAGGATGGCGAGGTGGCGCGCGCCGCGGAATATTCCGTCGGCGCCGGCATCATGATCGGCTCTCGGCTGCTGACCGGCGCCGGCTACACGCTGAAAGTGCCGGCGATCGACCTTGCGGAGGTGGGCGCCGGCGGCGGCTCCCTGGTCTGGATCGACGGCGGCGGCGCGCTGCAGATCGGGCCCGAGAGCGCCGGCGCGCTGCCCGGACCCGTCTGCTACGACAAGGGCGGCGAGGCGCCGACGATCACCGACGCCAATGTCCTCCTCGGCTATATCAACCCGCA
This sequence comes from Allostellaceae bacterium, assembly GCA_035523855.1. GTDB lineage: Bacteria > Pseudomonadota > Alphaproteobacteria > ATCC43930 > CGMCC-115725 > DASZHJ01. The sequence goes on along the minus strand of DATKPX010000360.1, from coordinate 1,099 downwards.
GCATCTCGTCGGCGGCGCGCTCAGGCTTAACGCCGAGAAGGCGCGCCGCGTCTTCGCCGAGAAGGTAGCGGCGCCGCTCGCGATGACGATCGAGCGCGCGGCCCATGGCGCACATCAGATCGCCGCCTCCAACATGATCCGCGCCATCAAGGCGGTCTCCACCGAGCGCGGCCGCGATCCCCGCGACTTCGCCCTCTTCGCCTTCGGCGGCAACGGACCGCTCTTCGCCTGCGGCATCGCCAGCGCCCTTGGCCTCAGCCGCATCGTGGTGCCGCCTTCTGCCGGCCTCTTCTCCTCCTTCGGCTTGCTCTATGCGGACGTCGAGCATCACTTCAGCCGCACCTTCCGGCGCCTGCTGCGCCAGGCGGATCTCGCCGAGATCGACCACGCCTGGAACGTGCTGGCGGACCAGGCCATGGGCCAGCTCGCGAGCGAGGGTTTCCGCGATCGCCACACGCGGCTCCGCCGCTCCGCCGCGTTGCACTATCGCGGCCAGAGTTACGAGCTCACCGTGCCGGTGCCGGAAGGTGGCGTGGACGCGACGATGGTGGCTTATCTCGAAGACGCCTTCGGCCGCGAGCATGAGCGCACCTACGGCCACCGCGCCGGCCCCGAGGAGCCGGTGGAGCTGGTCTCGATCCAGGTGGTGGGCCAGGGTCTGCGCGAGGGCGCCGGGGTGCCGGAGCGCGTGCGCTCCAGCCGCGCGGAGCCCGAGCCGCCGCCGCCGCGCCCGGCCTATTTCGGCACCGAGCAGGGCTGGATCGAGACCCCGGTGCTCCGCCGCAGCGACCTCCGCACGCCGCGCGTCGGCCCACTCATCATCGAGGAATACGATGCCACCTGCGTGGTGACGCCCGGCGCCAAGGCGAGCCTCGATGCCGGCGGCAACATCGTGATCGAGCTGACCTAAACTCCCACCAGCCCGATCCGCACCCGCCGGTTATGCCGACCCTTGTTGTCGATCTTGAGGATCCGGAGCGGCGGCGAGGCGCCGGTGCCGGAGAGGTGGGTGCCGCCGCAGGCCTGGCGATCGAGACCGGCGATCTCGACGATGCGCACCTTGCCGTCCGGCGTCGGCGGCGGTGCCACCGAGCGGCTG
>DATKPX010000359.1:0-8851 GCA_035523855.1 Allostellaceae bacterium | reverse complement strand
AGCACGCCCTTGGCGGCGTGCATGCCGTGGATGTCCTCGGGGCTGGTCTCGATGCGGACCAGGATCACCGCCTGCCCCTTGGTGGCGCGGTGCTCCGCCTCGTCGGCGGAGAACACGATGACGCCGGAGGCGGCGCCCGGCGAGGCCGGCAGGCCGCGCGCCAGGATCGTCTTCGGCGCCTTCGGATCGAGGGTCGGATGCAGGAGCTGGTCGAGCGCGCCGGGCTCGATGCGCTGCACCGCTTCCTCGCGGGTGATGACGCCGGCATTCGCCATCTCCACCGCGATCTTGAGCGCGGCGGCGGCGGTGCGCTTGCCGGTGCGCGTCTGCAGCATGTAGAGCTTGCCCTGCTGCACGGTGAACTCGATGTCCTGCATGTCGCGGTAGTGGGATTCGAGCTTGCGGCGCACGCCGTCGAGCTCGGCGAACACCTTGGGCATCACCTCTTCCATCGCCGGCAGTGTCGACTTCTGCGCCTGCTTGCCGGCGACCGTCAGGTGCTGCGGCGTGCGGATGCCGGCGACCACATCCTCGCCCTGGGCGTTGACAAGGTATTCGCCATAGAACTCGTTGGCGCCGGTCGACGGGTTGCGGGTGAAGGCGACGCCGGTGGCGCAGTCGTCGCCCATGTTGCCGAACACCATCGCCTGGACATTGACCGCCGTGCCCCAATCCGCGGGGATGTCGTGCAGGCGGCGATAGGTGATGGCGCGCTGGTTCATCCAGGAGCCGAAGACGGCGCCGATCGCGCCCCAGAGCTGCTCCTGCGGATCCTGCGGGAAGGGCTTGCCGAGCTCGCGCTGAACGATCTCCTTGTAGCCCTGCACCACCGTCTTCCAGTCCTCGGCGTCGAGATCGGTGTCGAGGCTCTTGCCCTCGGCGAGCTTGTGATTCTCCAGCAGCTCCTCGAAGTGATGGTGCTCGACGCTCAGCACCACCTGGCCGTACATCTGGATGAAGCGGCGGTAGCTGTCATAGGCGAAGCGGGGATCGCCGCTCCGCCGGGCGAGGCCCTCAACCGTCTTGTCGCAGAGGCCGAGGTTGAGCACGGTGTCCATCATGCCCGGCATCGAGGCGCGGGCGCCGGAGCGCACGGAGACCAGCAGCGGATTCTTGGCATCGCCGAACTTGGCGCCGAGCCCTTTCTCCAGGCTGGCGAGCGCGGCCTTCACCTGGTCGGCGAGCTCTTTCGGGTAGGTCTGCTTGTTGGCGTAGTAGTAGGTGCAGACTTCCGTCGTGATGGTGAAGCCCGGCGGCACCGGCAGGGCGAGATTGCTCATCTCGGCGAGGCCGGCGCCCTTGCCGCCCAGCAGGTTGCGCATGTCGGCGCGCCCCTCGGCGCTGCCGTTGCCGAAGCCATAGACCCACTTCGTCATCGCCCGTCTACCCTTCGATTTGTGAGAAGTCGGCCACCCCGTTAAGGGTCGCCCGGATCCCGGAGAGGAGCCGGAGGCGGTTTGCCCTCAGCTCCTTATTGTCTGTATTAACGGTTACGCGAGCAAAAAATTCGTCAACGGGCGCGCGCAATGTCGCCAGCGCGCCCATCGCACCATCGAAATCTTCCTGTTTCAAGGCCGTCCGCGCCTTGGCGGCTGCGGCATCGAGCCGCTCGGCCAGCGCTTTTTCTTCCATCATCTGCAGCAAGGATTGGTTAACCGGCCCCTCATAGGCGATGCCGTCCTTCTTCTCCTCGATCCGCACGATGTTGGAGGCGCGGCGATAGGCCACGAGCAGGTTGGCGCCGTCCTCGCTCGCCAAAAATTTATGAAGGGCATCCACCCGCGCAAGGAGCCTTACCAGGTCATCCTCACCCCCAAGGGTGAAAATCGCCGTGATCAAATCGTGGCGCACACCCTTCTCGCGCAGATGAACTTTCAGGCGATCGGCGAAGAAGGCGAGGAGCTCCGCCGACGGATCGGCGAGGCCGCTTGCCTTCTGCTCGTGCCAGAGCGCGAAAGCGCGGCCGAAGGCCGAAGCCAGCGGCAGCCGCAGCTGGTTTTCGATAATGAGGCGGACGACCCCAAGCGCCGCGCGGCGGAGCGCGAAGGGATCCTTGGAGCCGGTCGGCGTCTCGCCGACGGCGAAGAATCCGACCAGGCTGTCGATCTTGTCGGCGAGCGCCAGCGCCACGCTCACCGGCGCGGTCGGGCAGCGATCATTGGGGCCGAGCGGCGAATAGTGCTCGGCGATGGCATCGGCCACCGGTCGCTCCTCTCCGTCGTGGAGGGCGTAATAACGCCCCATCACTCCCTGGAGTTCCGGGAACTCGCCGACCATGCCGGTTGAGAGATCGGCCTTGGCGAGGAAAGCGGCGCTGCGCACGGCCTCGGCATGGTCGCCGGGCACGTGGCGGGCGAGCTCGACGGCGAGCGCCTGGAGCCGCGTCACCTTGTCCTCCATCGTGCCGAGGCTCTTGTAGAAGAGCCTCTCCGCGAGCTTCGGGACGCGCGAGGCAAGCGACACCTTGCGGTCCTGCTCCCAGAAGAACTGAGCATCAGAGAGCCGCGCGCGCAGCACGCGCTCGTTGCCGGCGACGATCGCCTTGCCGCCGTCCTGCGCGACCATGTTGGCGACCACCAGGAACTTGGGCGCGAGCTTGCCGCTCACGTCGAGGCAGGCGAAATATTTCTGATGCGCGCGCATGGAGGTGGTGAGCACTTCCGGCGGCAGGTGCATGAACCGCGGATCGATCGCGCCCATCAGCACGACCGGCCATTCGACGAGGCCGGTGACCTCGTCGAGCAGACCCTGGTCGTCCTTCACGGTGAGCTGCGCCTCGGCGGCCTTCTCGTAGAGCGCCAGCGTGATCGCCTGGCGGCGGTCCTCGCTGCGCAGGATCACGCGGTGCTCGCGCAGCTTCTGCCGGTAGTCGGCGAAATCCTTCACCGCGAAGGAGTCGGCGGAAAGAAAGCGGTGCCCGCGCGTGGTGTCGCCGGTCGGCACGCCGTCGAGGGGCAGCGCCAGCACCTCGCCGCCGAAGAGGCAGAGCGCGCTCGCGAGCGGCCGCACCCAGCGGAACCCAGCGGCGGGAAAGCGCATGGATTTCGGCCAGGGGAGATCGAGGATCGCCGTGCGCAGCAGCTCCGGCAGCACCTCGACGGTGGGCTTGCCTGCGCGCCTGATGACGGCGAAATAGAAGACGCCCTTGCCGGTGTCGCGCTGCTCGCACTGGTCGAGCGAGGCGAGGCCGGTCGATTTGAGGAAGCCCTCCACCGCCTGCGGCGGCGCCCCGACGCGGGGGCCGCGGCGCTCCTCGCTTTGATCCACCTGCGCTGCCGGCACGCCCTCCGCCACCAGCACCAGGCGGCGCGGCGTCACGAAGCTCTCGATCCTTTGCGCCGCGAGGCCGGCGGCGGCGAGCTTCTCGCCGGCGAGCCGCGCCAGATCCTCCGCCGCCCGCACCTGCATGCGCGCGGGGATCTCCTCGGTGAAGAGCTCGAGCAGCAGCTCCGGCATCGCTCAAACGTTCCGCAACGGCAGCTCGCCGGCGAGCCAGCCTTCGCAGCAGGCTTTGGCGAGGGCGCGCACGCGGCCGATATAGGCCTGCCGCTCGGTCACCGAGATGACGCCGCGCGCGTCCAGCAGGTTGAACCGGTGGCTTGCCTTGATGCACTGGTCATAGGCGGGCAGCGGCAGCTTCTGCTCCAGCAGCGCCTGGCATTCCTTCTCCGCGTCGGCGAAGTGGCGGAACAGCATCTCCGTGTCGGCGGCCTCGAAATTATGCGCGGAGAACTCGCGCTCCGCGCGCTTGAAGACGTCGCCATAGGTGATGCGCTGCGGCGGCGGCGCGCCGTTGAAGTCGAGATCGTAGACGTTCTCCACGCCCTGCACATACATGGCAAGGCGCTCGAGCCCGTAGGTGAGCTCGGTGGAGATGGGGTCGCACTCGATGCCGCCCACCTGCTGAAAGTAGGTGTATTGCGACACCTCCATCCCGTCGAGCCAGACTTCCCAGCCGAGGCCCCAGGCGCCGAGGGTCGGCGATTCCCAGTCGTCCTCGACGAATCGGATGTCGTGGTTGGCGAAGTCGATGCCGAGCGCCTTCAGGCTCGCGAGATAGAGGTCCTGGCTGTCGGCCGGCGCCGGCTTCAGGATCACCTGGAATTGATAGTAGTGCTGCAGCCGGTTCGGATTCTCGCCGTAGCGGCCGTCGGTGGGACGGCGCGACGGCTGCACATAGGCGGCGCGCCAGTGCCGCGGCCCGAGCGCGCGCAAGGTGGTGGCGGGATGGAAGGTGCCGGCGCCCACCTCGACGTCATAGGGCTGCAGGATCACGCAGCCCTGGCGCGCCCAGAATTCCTGCAGACGCAGGATCAGGGCCTGAAAGCTGGTCCCGGAAAGGGCGCTTGCCGCCATCGATTTGTCCGGAGCGAGGGGTGCGGTCGAGTGCGGCGCACCATACTGGCGGGGGGAAAAAGGGTCAAGGCGGCGGGAGGTTAACGCCCCTGGGGACAGTCCGCCCGGCCGCAGGAGCCGGCGCCGGCGGTGACGTAGGTGCCGCAGGCGGAGCAGCGGACAGTGTCCTCGGCCTCGATCCGCGGGGCGGCGGAACGCGCCTCGCGGGCCGGCGGCGGCTCATTCTTCTTCGGCGGCGGACCCGCCAGCATCCGGAACAGGTACCAGACGCCGGAAATGATTACCGCGAGAACGACGAGCTTCGACAGGCTGAAACCAAGCATCCCCCGGTTTAGGAGCGCGGGGTCGAGGGGTCAAGCGCCTCACAGCAGCTTGTCGATGTTCTCCCGCACTTCCGCCGAGGGCGCCACCGGCACGATCTCGAACTCGATGAGATCGCTCCAGAACGCCACCCACTGCTGCAGCAGGCGGACATCGTCGCATTCCATCACCTGGAAGCAGCGATCGTAATTCGCCTCGATCCAGCTGCCGACATATTTGAGACCGTCCGGCGCGCCGCGGCCCTGGTCGCGGAAGCGGCGATAGACCGCGCGGGCATCCCGATTCTTGAAGCGCTCGATCACCATGAACTGCATGACTGTGCTCCCCTTCGCCAATGTCTCGGCACGACGCGGCCGCTCAGAGCCCGAAGCGGTTCCAGATCAGCCGCTCCTCGATCGCGCTCCAGATCTCCTCGGCGATCTCCCCGAGCGCCGGGCGCGACGGCGCGCCGAAGCCGGGAAGGCGCGACCAGCGCCGGCGGCGCGGCGCCTCGACCTTGCGGAGCCGCACCGTCTCGCCGAAGCGCTGGCGCATGACGGCGCGAAGCTCGCCGAGCGCATCGACGAGACCGATCTCCACCGCGCGCCGGCCGCTGAACACCTCGCCCTCGAACATCTCCGACGCGCCGGTCGCGAGCTTCGCGCCGCGCCGCTCCGTCACCAGCCCCTTGAAGGTTTCGTGCAGGTCGCGCTGCAGCCGCTCCAGGCGCTCGACGTCGCGCGGGTTCTCCGCCAGGAAGGGATCCAGCAGCGACTTGTCGCGCCCCGCCGTGTGCAGCCGCCGCTCGACGCCGAAGCGCTTCAGCACCTCGCCGAAGCCGAAGCCCGAGCTCACCACGCCGATCGAGCCCACCAGCGAGGCGGCGTCGGCATAGATCTCGTCGCCCGCCAGCAGCAGCCAGTAGCCGCCCGACGCGGCGACATCCTCGGCAAAAGCGAAGACCGGGACCTTCTTCTCCGCCGCGAGCTGGCGGATGCGCTGATAGAGCAGCGCCGACTGCACCGGCGCGCCGCCCGGCGAGTTGACGCTGAGCGCCACCGCCTTGAGACCGCGCAGCTTGAAGGCGCGCTCGATGGTGGCGGCGAGCTTGGTGAGCGTGATGCCGCGCACGCCGCGTCCGCCGATCACGCCTTCCAGCCGCAGCACGGCGACGACCGGCGCCGGCCTGCCGCAGAGACGCTGCAGCCAGATCTTCAGGTCTTCGAAAGCCATCGGCCAAGCATAGGGAAAGAGCGCCTTGAGGGCAAAGCCGCCGCGCCCTAGAGATCGAGCCCCACCCCTTCGCGCAGCACGCGATCGGCCGCCGCCGTGTAGCGGCCGTCCGCCTCGTGCAGCAGCAGGCCGGGCGCGAGACGGAGCGGTGTCGCCACGCCCTTGCGGGCACGGATGAGGATGCGCTTGGCGGATTTCTCCGCGCCGGGCCAGAGCGGGAAGAGGACGATCTCGCCGAGCTTGCCCGCGAGCTCGGCGAGCAGCGCGTCGAGGCGGTCGGCGCGGTGGATGAGGGTGAGCGTGCCCTTGGGGCGCAGCATCACCAGCGCGAAGCGGATCCAGGCCGCAAGATCGGCCTCGCTCTCGAGATGGGCGGCGGCGCGGCCGGGATCGCCGGGCGGCGTCGCCGTGCCTGCGGCGAGATAGGGCGGATTCGCCATCGCGTGGTCGAAGGTGCCGGGCTCGAGCCGCGGCGGCGGCATCAGCAGATCGCCCGCCATCATCTGGACGCGGGAGGCGAAATCGTTCAGCGACACATTGTCGCTGGCGAGCCGCACAAGATCGCGCTCGCGCTCGATCCCGGTGATGCGCGCTTCCGGCACGCGCGCGGCAAGGCAGAGCGCCGCGGCGCCGACACCGGCGCCGATATCGATCACGCGCTCGCTGCCTGTCGCCGGCACGGCCGCCGCCAGGAAGACGGGGTCGATGGCGACGCGATAGCCCTCGATCGGCTGCTTCAGATGGACGCGGCCGCCGAGGAGCGTACCTTCGCTGATCGCGGGGGCGGTCTCCCCCCCGTCGGCACCAGCCAGCGTCGCCCGCGCCCGGGCGTGGTCGCGCTCCGACACCATGATCCGGCGCTGGATGGCACCGATGCTGCCCTCGACAACGCTGGTATGCTCGTCCAGCACCACGGTGTCGATGCCCGCCGCCGCCAGCATTGCCTCCACGAAGGAGAGCCGGACCGGATCGTTGGTGCGCAGCAGCTCTTTCATCGCGGGCAACACCTCGTGAACGGCGCAAGACCAGCCGCCGCCGAGGCTTGACCCCGGAGGCGGGCGATCTATGCTCGCCTGCAGCGGGGAATGCGTCAAGAAAACCGCGGCGTTGGGTCACGCCGGGAGCCGCGGTCGAGCAGAGAAAGGGATTGGTGTGGCACGACTGGTAAGTGTGCGCGACGACGGCACCGAGCGGCGGTCAGCGAGCCTCGACCGCCTGACCGCGCTGCTGAAAGAGGATCTCGACAGCGTCAACGCGCTCATCCTGGAGCGCATGCAGAGCCCGGTGGCGCTGATCCCGCAGCTCGCCGGCCACATCATCGCCGCCGGCGGCAAGCGGCTGCGGCCAATGCTGACCCTCGCCTCGGCGCGGCTCTGCGGCTATCCCGGCGACCGGCACATCGCGCTCGCCGCCGCGGTCGAGTTCATCCACACCGCGACATTGCTGCACGACGACGTCGTCGATGCCAGCGATCTCCGCCGCGGGCTTGCCACCGCCAACGCGGTCTGGGGCAACAAGCCCTCGGTGCTGGTGGGCGATTTCCTGTTCAGCCGCGCCTTCCAGCTGATGGTGACCGACGGCTCGCTGGAGGTGCTGGCGATCCTGTCGCACGCCTCGGCCGTCATCGCCGAGGGCGAGGTGCTGCAGCTCGTGACCTCGAACGACACCGAGACCACCGAGGCGGCCTATCTGCAGGTGATCCGCTCCAAGACGGCGCAGCTCTTCGCCGCCGCCACCAAGATCGGCGCGGTGCTGGCGGAGCGGCCGCGCACCGAGCAGGAGGCGCTCGAGGCTTACGGCCTCAATCTCGGCATCGCCTTCCAGCTCATCGACGACCTCCTCGACTATTCCGCCCGCCAGGTGGAGCTCGGCAAGACCGTCGGCGACGATTTTCGCGAGGGCAAGATCACGCTTCCCGTGGTGGTGGCCTTCGGCCGCGGCGACGAGGAGGAGCGCAAGTTCTGGCGCCGCACCCTCGAGGATCTGGAGCAGAACGACGGCGATCTCGAGCACGCGATCGGCCTCATGCGCAAGCACGGCGCGCTCGCCGAGACGCTGGAGCGCGCCCGCAGCTACGGCGCCGCCGCCCGCGCGGCGCTCGCGCCCTTCCGCGACTGCGCCGAGAAGCGCGCCCTCGACGAGGTCATCGACTTCTGCCTGGAGCGCGGCTTCTAGCCGCGCGGAGCATCAGCGCGCCGGCGTATCGTTCCAGATGTCGCGGTAGAGCTGCCAGACGCCACCGTTCCGCTTCCAGACCACGACGTATTTGCCGGTGACGTGGACGGCCTTGCCGTCCTTGCCCGGCGCGTCGAGGGTGAACTCGCCGGTCTCCGAGGCGAGAGTGCCGCTCGACACCACGTCGATGGTCTTGACCGTCACGTTGGCGACGCCCGCATCCATGAAGCCCTGCCAAACCTTGCGGATCGCGTCGCGCCCCTGAGCGCGCTCCGCCCCCGGCGGAAACGCCGCCGCATCGGGCGCGTAGAGCGCGGCGATCTTCGCTGAATCATGCGCGGCATAGGCGGCGATGAAGGCGTGATTTGCACGCTCGACCGCCTCGCGGACCTTGTCGGCGGCGTGCGCGGGACTCAGCGACGCCGCAGCGAGCAACAACAATATAGAGGCAGCAAGTCTGGAAACCGGCAGCATCATTTCCTCCTCAATGGGAGCCGGATGCTATCATGATTGCCGTATTCTCGTGTCGACCACTGTCGGCGAGCGAAACTGAACTGTTCGCGATCGTCAGTCACTGCCGTCAGGATGTTTGTCCAGCCAATCCAATGTCATTCTCGCTGGTCCAGCTTGTTCCAATGAGCCCCATTTAGCCACGTATTCATAAGCAGCGCGCGCGCGCGCCGGTTCGATATCGCGGAGTTCGCTGGCAACATTGAGCTGAACCTGGGCATTTTGGTGCCCCAGCAGAGGCAGCAGGGCTCGACGTGCCTCGAGACCGCGGCCGCGT
>DATKPX010000358.1:0-4856 GCA_035523855.1 Allostellaceae bacterium | reverse complement strand
GCCCTGTAAACGCATCGAGGTGGTGGAGGCGAGCCATCCGGTGCCGGACGCCGCCGGCACGCGGGCGGCGGCGCGCATCCTCGAGACGGTGCGCGGGCTCGGGCCGGACGATCTCGTGCTCTGCCTCGTCTCCGGCGGCGGCTCGGCGCTGCTGGCGCTGCCGGCGGAAGGCTTGAGCCTCGACGACAAGCGGGCGGTGACCAAGGAGCTGCTGCGGAGCGGAGCGAACATCACCGAGATGAACTGCCTCCGGAAGCACCTCTCGGCAATCAAGGGCGGCCGCCTAGCAGCGGCGGCCGCGCCCGCCCGGCTGGTGACGCTCGCCATTTCCGATGTGCCCGGCGACGATCCCGCCACCATCGGCTCCGGCCCCACGGTCCCCGACCCCAGCACCTTCGCCGATGCGCGCGCCATCCTGGCGAAGTACCGCATCGAGCCGCCGCCGGCGGTCGCGGCGCATCTGGCGGCGGCGCGCGAGGAATCGCCGAAGCCCGGCGATCCCCGTCTGGCGAACACGCGCTATGTGATGATCGCGACACCGCAGGCGGCGCTGGAGGCGGCGGCGCGCGCGGCGCGCGAGATGGGGCTGACGCCGATCATCCTCGGCGATGCGATCGAGGGCGAGGCCAGGGACGCCGCGCTGACCCAGGCGGCGATCGCCCGGCAGATCGCCGCCGGCCGCTTCATTGTCGGCGAGCGCGCGGTCATGCCGCCGGTGGCATTGCTCTCCGGCGGCGAGACCACGGTGACGGTGCGCGGGTCCGGCCGGGGCGGCCGCAACGCCGAGTTCGCCCTCGCGCTCGCCATCGCGCTTGACGGCGCGCCCGGCATCCATGCGATCGCCTGCGATACCGACGGCATCGACGGCACCGAGGACAATGCCGGCGCCCGGCTCGGCCCCGACACGATGTCACGCGCTTTGAAGGCCGGCGTTAACCTCAGGGAAAGGCTGGCCGACAACGATGGCTACGGCGCCTTTGCCGCCCTTGGAGATCTCGTGGTCACCGGCCCTACCCGCACCAACGTCAACGACTTCCGCGCCATTCTCGTGCTCGAGGCGGGCCATGGCCGCGCCTAGCGTCATCCTCCGCCGCAAGCGCGCCGCCAAGGTGGTGGCGACCCTCGGCCCCGCAAGCTCCACGCCGGCGCAGATCGCCGCCCTCTTCGCCGCCGGCGTCGACGTCTTCCGGCTCAATTTCAGCCACGGGACCCAGGAGGATCACAAGGCGCGCCTCGATGCGATCCGCGCGCTGGAGGCCGAGACCGGCCGGCCGGTGGGCGTGATGGCGGACCTGCAGGGGCCGAAGCTGCGCCTCGGCACCTTCGCCGCCGGCAAGATCACGCTGACGCAAGGGCAGCACTTCCGCCTCGACCTCGACAAGACGCCGGGCGACCAGAACCGGGCGCCGCTGCCGCATCCCGAGATCTTCGCGGCGCTGGAGCCGGGTGCCGAGCTGCTGCTCGACGACGGCAACGTGCGCCTCAAGGTGGAGAGCTGCGGCAAGGATTTCGCGGAGACCACCGTGATGGCGGGGAGCGCGCTTTCCGACCGCAAGGGCGTCAACGTGCCAGGCGTGGTGCTGCCGCTCTCGGCGCTGACGCCGAAGGACCGCTCCGATCTCGCCTATGCGCTGCAGCTCGGCGTCGACTGGGTAGCGCTCTCTTTCGTGCAGCGGCCCGAGGACGTCGCCGAGGCGCGCAAGCTCATCGGCGGCAAGGCCGGCGTGCTGGTGAAGCTGGAGAAGCCGGCGGCGATCGGGCGCCTCGACGAGATCGTCGAGCTCACCGACGCGGTGATGGTGGCGCGCGGCGATCTCGGCGTCGAAATGCCGCCCGAGGACGTGCCGCCGATCCAACGCCAGATCGTCCAGGCCTGCCGCATCGCCGGCAAGCCGGTCATCATCGCGACGCAGATGCTGGAATCGATGGTGCGCCTGCCGGTGCCGACCCGCGCCGAGGCATCGGACGTCGCAACCGCCATCTATGAGGGCGCCGACGCGGTGATGCTGTCGGCGGAGACCGCGTCCGGCGCCTATCCGATCGAGGCGGTGGCGATGATGGACCGCATCGTCCGCCGCGTCGAGGCGGACCCCAATTTCCGCGCGGCGATGCTGAGCACGCATCCGGAGCCGGAGCACACCGCGTCCGATGCCATCAGCGCCGCCGCGAGCCAGGTGGCGCACACCATCGGCGCCGCCGCCATCGTCTCCTACACGACCTCCGGCGCCACCGCGCTGCGCGCCGCCCGCGAGCGGCCGGACGTGCCGGTGATCGGCCTCACCGCCCGCGTCGAGACGGCGCGACGCCTCGCGCTGGTCTGGGGCGTCCACTCCGTCCACACCAGCGACGTCACCAACTTCACCGACATGGTGCAGAAGGCGGTGCGGCTCGCCCATCACGACGGCTTCGCCGACAAGGGCGATCGCTTGGTGGTTACCGCCGGCGTGCCCTTCGGCACGCCCGGTGCCACCAACGTGCTCAGGATCGCCTGGGTCGACGGCTGAGGCCCGCCGACAGCGACCTCTTCCACACCTCCGGAGCGAGCCACGGCGGCGCACCACCAATGGTGCCCCACCGCCCGATGCAGTAGCCTTTGCGCGAGCGGGCCGCAGCGCCCGCCGCAATGAGGGGAGAGCCGCCATGTTCATACGCACGCTCGATGACGTAAAGGCCGCCGGCCGCATCAAGGTGCTGGTGAACGGCACCACGCGCTCCGCCCGCTTCCTGACCGCAGCGGACAGCATGGGCTTCTCCTACAACGAGAACCGCGTCGCCGCCGGCTCCGACGCCAACCTCTGGTACAAGAACCATTGGGAGGCGAACTACATCGTCTCCGGCCGCGGCGAGGTGACCGATTACAGCAGCGGCGAGAAATGGCCGCTCGAGCCCGGCGTCCTCTATGTCGTCGGGCCCAACGATCGCCACCGCTTCCACATCACCGCCGACGACCATCACCTCAGCATCTTCTGCCCGGCGCTGCGCGGCGACGAGGGCCACGACAAGGACGGCGCCTACGAGGCGAGCGGCCCCATTCCGAAGACGGATCGCCGCATGTTCGTGCGCCGGGTGGATGCCATGCGCGCCGCCGGCAAGGAGATGGTGGTCGCCAACGGCCAGGCGCGCACGCTGCGCATGCTGACCCAGGCCGACGAAGTCGGCTTCACGCTCTCGGACGTCAACCTCAAGGCCGGCGCCAGCTCGGTGCTCTGGTACAAGCATCACTGGGAGGCGAACCACATCCTCGCCGGCACCGGCGAAGTCACCGATCTCGGGAGCGGGAAATCCTGGAAGCTGGAGCCCGGCATGGTCTACTGCGTCGGCCCGCGCGACCGGCACCGGCTCAGCGCCACCACCGACCTCCACCTCGTCAGCATCTTCTCGCCGGCGCTGCGCGGCGACGAGATGCACGACGCGGAAGGAACGCTGCCGCCGAGCGGGCCCGTCCCGCCCGGCCCTGGCGGCCGATAGCCCAGCCCCTTCAGCCGGGAGCGCGCCCTTTGACCGCGTTGGCGCGGGCGCTGGTGGTGAGGGGCTTGCCGGCCTCGATGCCGAGCCGCGCGCGCGTCCGCGTCTTCAGCCGGTCGCGGTCCGCGTCGGAGATGCCGGCGAGCGTCTGGGATACGCTCGCGCTCAGGAGGCCGATTTCCCAGAATTCGTCGAAATCGGCGAAGCTGCGCTCGACCCGGATTTCCCGCGTCTCCACGTCGCGGAGACCGGCATCGCGCCAGAGCTTGCCCAGCGGACCGATGCGCGAGACGCCGGCGCTCGGCGGGAGGATCGCCGGCCGGCCGAGCTCGCGCATCTCCGCCAGGATCGGCTCCAGCGGAAAGCCGCCCTCCAGGATGTCCCAGGCATAAGCGGCGATCAGGCCGCCGGGGCGCACGACGCGCGCCATCTCGGCGACGCCCTTCATCGGATCGGGGACGAAGAAGATCACCAGCGCCATGGCGGCGGCATCGAAGCGGTTCTCCTCGAAGGGCAGCGCCTGCGCGTCGCCCTCGCGGAACTCCGCGAGGCGCGCCGCCGGCCGCCCGCGCGCGAAGGCGATCTGCGCCGGCGAGGGATCGACGCCCTGCACCTCCTGGGGCGCGCAGCGGTCGACCACGAGCTCGGTGAAGGCACCGTTGCCGCAACCGACGTCGATCCAGCTGAGGCCCTTGGCCGGCGCCATCCAGTCGAGGAAGACCTCGCCGGCGAGCCGGCTCCAGACTCCCATCATCCGCTCGTAAGCGGCACCGTCATTGAAGCGAATCGGCTGCTCGGCCATCGGCGACCTCCGGGGTTTGCCGGATCTTCGCCCTCAAGGCCGGCGTAGGCAAGCGGCCGCGTTCAGTCGCGGCGCGGGCGGCGCAGCGTGAAGCTCTCGAAGGGCGCGAGCTGGCCGTCCGCCCCCACCACGTCGTAATAGGTGACCTTGATGGTGGTGAAGTCGCCGCGATGCGCGCCGGGATCGACCTCGAAGGAGGCGAAGCCGTAGGAATGGGCGGCGTTGCGCACCGCCGACCAGGGCGCTTCCTCCTTCACATAGACCGGCGGGCGCTTGCCGGTCTCGCCGTCGGGCGCGCCGACGGCGGTGATGACGCGGCAGGCCGGCGGATCGAAGAAGAGCCGGTTCGACGGCACCGAGGTGCCGCCGCCGCCGATCACCATGTGCACGGTGCCCTTGGTGGTGTCGATCACGTCGGTGGCGGTGGCGACCGGGATCGGCGTCAGCGTCTGGTTCGATTGCCGGCCGCGGATCGGATGCGAGCGCTCGTAATGGTGCTCATGGCCGCAGACGACGAGGTCGACGGCGTATTTGTCGAAGAGCGGCACCCACTCCTCGCGGATGCCGAGATCGGCGCCGTTGAATTTGT
>DATKPX010000357.1:0-5217 GCA_035523855.1 Allostellaceae bacterium | reverse complement strand
GACCTGCCCCAATCAGCCGCCGGAGAAGAACAGCTTCAGCGTGACGCTCGCCGTCGAGCAGGCGCCGAACACCTTCATCGCGCAGGTGAGCCTGACGCTGCTGACGCCGCCTGCCGCGAAAGGAGCCTGAGCGATGCCGGCTGATCCCAACATCGGGCACGTCGAGGTCGTCGCGGTGGGCATGCTGACGGAATCCGACAAGGCGCTGCTCGAGGCCGGCAAGAAGCTGCTCGTCGATTCAATCGATGTCGGCCGCGAGTACTGCAAGTACATGATCGGGGTCGCCTCCGGCGCCATCCCCGTCTATGTGGCGGTGCTCAAGCTGGGCGTCGCCGACAAATACGTCCCCAACGCCGGGACCTATGTTCTCTGGGCGGTGCCGGCGATCCTGTTCCTGCTGTCATCGCTGGTGTTCTCGATCGGGTATTTCCCGGGTCGCACCCACATCGCGATCGACAATATGGCGAGCATCACCGAGGCGCGCACGGCGATCATCGACCGGCGCCGCTGCTGGTCGATCACCGGCGTCGTGCTGTTCAGCGCCGGCGTCCTGATTGGGCTCTACGCGATTTTCGTCCACTGACCCCCAGTGCGCGGGGGGCGGGGGCGCCCCGCTGGGTCAGGCCCGCATCTGGGCCGGGCGGCGGCGGAACTCGATGGTGCCGTAATGGGTGAGGCGGTCGATCACGCTCACCGGCAGCAGGCGGCGGCTCGCCATCGCCTCGACGATCCCCGGCGCCTCGCCGAGGGAGTCGAGGATCGCGTGCAGCAGGCCCTCGGCGAGGGCGGCGCCGTCATTGGCGAGCAGGCGGCGCACCACGATGGGGTCCTGGCCGTGGTAGAGCGCCTCGGCGACCTTGAGCGGCACGGTCTCGCGCTCGGCGATCGCCAGGCGATGGGCGCGCGAGCGTTCGCGGGCGACGCGGATGAGGTCGTCCTCCGAGAGCACCGGCGAGGACTGCAGTACCGGGCGCGCCACCTGGGATTCGTCATGGGCGAGCGAGAGCACGATGTCGCGCGGCGCGTGGCTGAGGCGCTTCAGGCTGTCGGCGAGCACGCTGCGCACCAGGGGCTCGCCGTCATAGACGGCGATGCGGAAGAGGTCCTCGGTGGTGCGGCGCTGCGGCGGGTTCGGGATGCCGCTGGCATAGCGCTCGGCAATCTGCTCGAGCAGCATCGCGCGGCGGATCCAGGAGGGATCGTCGAGACCGGTGGCGGGGGTCTCGTTCGCGGGCTCGGTGCGGGAGCGGCTCATCGGCAACATCGAAAATCCTCTCGTCGTGCGTTTCTTCGTGCTCGTTCCCCCGTGTCACCAGTGTCGCCGAGTCGTCTTAACTCACCTTTAAGCTTCCGGTAACCAGCGCGTGATCCCGTCAAGGGGGATCGACTCGTTGAATTCCGGTGGGTTACGCATTTGTTGCGCATTCGGCGCAAAATATGCCCGCTTTTCACACCCCTACAAGGGAGGGGGCTGGCGCGGCTTATGTGAGCTAGATGGGTTCCCTCGGTGGTCTCAAATCTGTCAAGGAGAGGACAGCGAGGGTCACAGGCTGCGGAAGCCTTCGTCCGGTCGGAAACTCCTTGGCGCACAAGCGGATTCCGCACTCGACCACCGCGCGAGAATGCACACGGTCGGATGCAGCGATGACCTGACGGCGCCGCCGGCTCAGCCGGCGGCTTCGAGCGCCTCGGAGGCGGCGAGCCAGTCCGTCTCGGCGACGCTCAGCGCCGCGCGCAGCTCCGCCTGCCGGCGCAGCATGCCCGTCAGCTTCGTGCTGTCGCCGCCATAGGCGGCGGGCGTCGCGAGCTCGGTTTCCAGCGCGGCGACGTCCTTGGTCAGCGCCGCGACGCGCGCCTCGGCCTCGTGCACGCGCTTGCGCAACGGCTCCAGCTGGCGTCGCTGCTTCGCCGCCGCCCGCCGTTCGGATTTCCGCGCCGAGGCGTCGCGCGCATCCTCGCCGCTGCCGTTGCCGCGGCTCTTCGTCAGCAGCAAGCGCCGGTACTCCTCGAGATCGCCCTCGAACGGCTTCGCCGTGCCGTCGGCGACCAGCCACAACCGATCGGCCACCAGCTCCACCAGGTGCCAGTCATGGCTGATCAGCACGACGGCGCCAGGAAAATCGTTGAGCGCCTCGGCGAGCGCCTCGCGCGCCTGGATGTCGAGGTGGTTGGTCGGCTCGTCGAGGATGAGGAGATGCGGCGCATCGTGCGTCGCGAGGCACAAGGTCAGCCGCGCCTTCTCGCCGCCGGAGAGATCGCGCGCCTTGACGAAGACCTTGTCGACGCCGAGGCCGAAGCGGGCGAGCCGCGCACGCACCGCCTCCGCGCCGGATTTCGGCATCAGCTCCGCCAGATGATCGAAAGGCGTCGCATCCGGCATCAGCTCTTCGATCTGGTGCTGGGCGAAGAAGCCGTAGGAGAGCCGCGGCGCGCGGATCGCATGCCCCGCCATCGGCTGCAGCCTTCCCCCCAGCAGCTTCGCCAAGGTCGACTTGCCATTGCCGTTGGCGCCCAGCAGCGCCACGCGGTCGTCGGGATCGAGGCGGAGGTTGAGATGCCTGAGCACCGGCTTCCCCTCGGCGTAGCCGACCGCGGCGTTGTCGAGGGTGAGGAGCGGCGGCCGGAGCTCGCCCGGCGAGGGAAAATCGAAGCGCGGCGGCGCCTCCTCGGTCGCGATCGAGACCGGCACCAGCTTCTCCAGCGCCTTGACGCGGCTCTGCGCCTGGCGCGCCTTCGAGGCCTTGGCGCGGAAGCGGTCGACGAAGGCCTGCAGGTGCTTGCGCTGCGCCTCCTGGCGATCGGCGAGCGCCTTGCTGCGCTGGATCGTCTCCGCGCGCTGGCGCAGGTAGGCGCTGTAGCCGCCGTTGTAGATCGTGAGCGCGCGGTCGGCGAGGGCCAGGATGTGATCGACGACCGCGTCAAGGAAGTTGCGGTCGTGGCTCACCAGGATGACGGTGCGGCGATAGCGCGTCAGGAACGCCTCGAGCCAGAGCGAGGCTTCGAGATCGAGGTGGTTGGTGGGCTCGTCCAAGAGCAGCAGGTCGGGCTCGGCGAAGAGCGCCGAGGCCAGCGCCACGCGCATGCGCCAGCCGCCGGAGAACTCGCTGAGCGGCGCCGTCTGCATCGTCGCGTCGAATCCGAGGCCATGCAGGATCGAGCCCGCCCGCGCCGGCGCCGCATGGGCGTCGATCTCCAGGAGCCGCGTCTGGATCTCGCCGATCCGGTGCGGGTCTTCCGCCGTCTCCGCCTCCGCCAGCAGCGCCGCGCGCTCGGTATCGGCGGCGAGCACGGCCTCGAGCGGCGTGGTCTTCCCCGCCGGCGCCTCCTGCGCCACGAAACCCAGGCGCACATTGTTCTGCAGCTGGATCTCGCCGCCGTCGAGCTGCAGCTCGCCGCGGATCAGGTCGAGCAGGGTGGACTTGCCGGTGCCGTTGCGGCCGACCAGCCCCACTTTCCAGCCGCCATTGATCTGCGCCGAGGCGCTGTCCAGCAGGGTGCGGCCGGCGATCCGGTAGGTGATGTCGCTGATGGTGAGCATGGCGGCGCGGGTGATAGCACGGGCGATGGTGCGATGCGATAGGGCAAGGTCGCGAGGACGGCCTGGCCCTCAGCCTCAGCGGGCCTTGCGGGAAACCCGGGCGATCAGGTCATTCGCCCGGGACAGGAACAGCTTGAGGAGCGGCGAGGCGTTGGCCCGGCGGTAGCCCAGCACGAGGTCGATGGTCGGCGCTTTTCCGTGCAGCGGCCGGCTGGTGAGGGAGGGCGGCAGGAAATCCACCGCATAGAGCGGCAGCAGGGCGATGCCGCCCGTGGACGCCACCAGGGACATTGCCATCGCCAGGTGATCCGCCTCGTGGTCAGGCCGGAAGGCGACGCCCGATCTCCTCATGTAGTCCTCGATGATCTTGCGCAGGACGGGCGCCGTCCGGGAGATGCCAACGTATACCTCGCCGGTCATATCCTGGAGACGGATGCCCGCGCGCGCGGCAAGGCGGTGATCCCGCGGCAGGATCGCGACAAGGGGCTCCGTGGCCAGCACCTTGAACGCCAAGTCCGGCATCTGGTCCTCCGCCCGCAGGAAGGCCACGTCGACCTTCCCGCGGAGGAGCCCGACGGCGAGCTCCGGCGAGGTCTGGCTGGAGATGACGACGTCGATGTTGGGAAGCTCGTCCCGGAGGATGCGCGCCGCCTCCGGCAGCCAGGCCAGCTCGAAACCGGTGAGAAAGCCCACCACGAACGAGGCCTTGGCGGGGTGCGCGACCCGGCGTGCCGCTTCGCCGGCCGCTTCGACCTGGGATAGCGCGAGCCGCGCGTGATCGAGAAAGGCGCGGCCGGCGGCGGTCAGCTCGATGCCGCGCGCGCCGCGGACCAGGAGCTGGGCGCCCACCTCGGTCTCCAGGTCCCGCATCTGCCGGCTGAGCGATGGCTGCGCCGTGTGCAGCCGCCGCTCCGCCGCGAGGGTCACGCTGCCTTCCTCCGCGACGGCAACGAAATAGCGCAAGTGTCGCAGCTCCATGCCCACCCCCATGCCTGCCAAGTATGGCTCCGACCGTACAAAGTCTTACTCCCGGCGGCGAGGGAAACCCAAATGACCCGCACCGGTCAGCGGATCCTGGAAGGAGCACGGAAATGAGCACGTCAGTCGTCCTGATCACGGGTGCCCTCAGCGGCATCGGCCGCGCGGCGGCGCTGGCCTTTGCCCGCGAGGACTACCGCGTCGTCGTCTCCGGCCGCCGCGACGATGCCGGCGAGGCCCTCGTCCGTGAGCTGCGCGCGCTGGGCGCGGAGGCGGAGTACGTGCGCGCCGACGTGCGCGAGGAGGAGGATGTCCGGCGCCTGGTCGACCGGACGGTCGAGCGCTTCGGCCGCCTTGACGTCGCCGTCAACAGCGCGGGCAGCGAGGGCCAGCCCGGTCCCGTCCTGGAGCAGACCACCGAGAGCATCGCCCAGACCTTCGATGCCAACCTCGTGGGGACGGTGCTGGCGCTGAAGCACGAGCTCCGTGTCATGCGGGAACAGGGCCGCGGCAGCATCGTCAATCTCTCATCGACGATGGGGCACAAGGCGGCGGGCGGTGCCTCGATCTACACCGCCAGCAAGCACGCCGTCGAAGGCCTGACCAAGTCGGCGGCATTGGAGGCGGCCGCCTTCGGCGTTCGCGTCAACGCGGTGGCGCCCGGTCCCACCGAGACCGGCATGCTGAACCGCTTCACCGGC
>DATKPX010000356.1:0-13291 GCA_035523855.1 Allostellaceae bacterium | reverse complement strand
GGCAGCAGCGGCGTCTCGTGGACGCCGGTCACCACGTAGTCGCCGTTGGCGCGGAAGCCCATCCAGGAGCGGCCGGAGGCGGCGCGATCGGGGCCGACGCGGCGGATGTCCGGCAGCGCGCCGGAGCCCAGCCAGAACATGCCGCCGCCGGTGGCGCTCGCCGCCGGGCCGATCTTCTCGTCGGTGGCGCGGACGTCGGACATCTCGACGGGATTGAGCGCGCCCGCCGCGGCGAGCGCGGTGTTGGTGCCGTCGGTGACGCGGTAGAGGCCGCTCTCCTCGATCGGCACCGTGGCGACGCTGCGGCCGCCGCTCTCCGGCGTCAGCGGCACGATCTTCATCTCGCCGTCCGGCCCGGTGACGTGCACCGGACGGTCGTCGGCCTCCAGCGACTGGCGCGCGATCTGCAGGCGGTTGCCCTCGACGCGGGCGGTGAGCGCGTTCTCCTCGAGGTCGGGCTCCTTCATCAGCCAGTAGAGCACGCGCCGCAAGAGCTCCGCCTGCGGGCCGCCGCCCTCGAAGCCGCGCGTCCAGAGCCACATCTGGTCGGAGAGCAGCTGCGCCACGCGCCCGTCGCCGACGCGGTCGAGCACCAGCAGCGGCCGGTCGTTGGCGCCGCTAAGCACCGTCGTGCCCTCGCGCGGCGTGGTGTCTACGGTGGTGAACCAGCGGCCCCATTTCGGATCCTTGGCGTCGGCGCCGGTGCCGCCCGGCAGGTCGGCGGTGACGGGGTGGCGCAGGCCCTGCTCGGTCACCTTGGGCTTGAAGGCCTGCTCGAAGACCTGGCCCGAGGGCTCCGCCGGCAGGATCGAGCCCAGGGGCGTGCGAAAGAGCCCCATCGGCGTGCCGAAGCCGGGACCGGCGCTGTCGAGGAGGGCGCCGCCCTTGCGCACGAAGCGCACGATGTTCTCGAGATAGGTCTGCGGCAGCACGCCGCGGCGCTGGTAGCGGTCGAAGATGATGAGATCGAAATCGTCGAGCTTCACGTCGAACAGCTCGCGGATCGGGAAGGCGATCAGCGACAGCTCGCGGATCGGCGTGCCGTCCTGCTTCTCCGGCGGCCGCAGGATGGTGAAGTGGATGAGGTCGACCGAGGGATCCGACTTCAGGATGTTGCGCCAGGTGCGCTCGCCCTGATGCGGCTCGCCGCTCACCAGCAGCACCTTGAGCCGGTCGCGCACGCCGTTCACCACGAAGGCGGCTCGGTTGTTGTCGAGGGTGAGCTCGTTGGGGCCGCGCTCCACCTCCACCTCGACCACGTTGGGCCCGCCGTGGTCGATGGGGATCTGCACCTGGTTCTCGCGGCCGATCGGCAGCGTCAGGATGCGCGGCTGGCCGCCGTCCTTGCGCAGGGTGACGCGCGCCTCGCCGCGCGGCGCCGCCAGCGTGTCGGGGAGGTCGTCGACGCGGAGCGTCACCGCCACTTCCTTGCCGACCAGGCCAAAGCTCGGCGCCGCCTTCACCAGCAGGCGGCGGTCCTTCTCGCCGGGCTTGCCGGTGATGAGCGCATGCAGCGGGGCGCTGAAATCCAGGTGATCCGCCGGCGGCATGTCGTGCACCTCGCCGTCGGTGATCATCACCGCGCCGGCGACGCGCTGTTTCGGCACGTCGGCGAGCGCGTGCTGGAGCGCGGTATAGAGCTGCGTGCCGGTATCGGCGAGGCCCGAGCCCGCCTCGGGCGCGCCCGCGTGGACGACGCGGACGTCGAGATCGGGAAACGCCTTCAGCTTCTCCGTCACCTGGTCGAGCGCCTGCTGCTCCATCTGGCGGCGGTCGCCGATGCGCATGCTCGGGCTGTCGTCGACGATGACGGCGGCGACGTCGCGCTCGGGCTTGCGGTCCTCCTCGACCAGGGAGGGATCGGTCAGGATGACGATCAATACCGCTGTCGCCAGCAGCCGCCAGACCGTGCCGCGGGCGCGCCGGAAGGCGCCGATGGCGAGCGCCAGCAGCGCGATGCCGGCGAAGACGGCGATCGCCCACCAGGGCAGCAGCGGCGAGGTCGCGATGGTGTAGCCGGAGAAGTTCATTGGCCGAGCCGCTCCAGGATCGCCGGCACATGCACCTGGTCGGTCTTGTAGTTGCCGGTGAGCGTGTACATCACCAGGTTGACGCCGAAGCGGAAGGCCTGCTCGCGCTGCGCCTCGCCGCCGGGCACCACCGCGTTGAGCGGCCTGCCGTCCTTATCCACCGCCCAGGCGCCGATATAGTCGTTGCTGCCGACGATGATCGAGGCGACGCCGTCATTCACCTTGCCCTCGACCGGCTGCACCCAGAGCCGCCCGCCGGCCCAGCGGCCGGGGAACTCCTGCATCAGGTAGAAGGCCTTGGTCAGCACGTGGTCGGGCGGCAGCGGCTCCAGCGGCGGCACGTTGAGGCCGGCGACCAGCCGCTGCAGGCGCTGTTGCGTCTCGTAGGCATTGCCGGAGTTGCGCTGGCCCTGGTCGCGGGTGTCGAACAGGATGGTGCCGCCGCTCGCCATGTAGCGGTTGAGCTTGTCGATCGCCTTCGCCGAGGGCTGCTGCTCGCCCTCCACCACCACCCAGTAGAGCAGCGGGAAGAAGACGAGCTCGTCGTTCTCGACGTCGACTTCCATCGGCTGCGCGCTCTCCACCGCGGTGCGGCGGTTCAAGACGTCGGCGAGGCCGGTGAGCCCGGCGCGCGCCTCGTCGTCGGCCTCCGGCACGCCGGTCTTGATATAGGCGAGGTGGAACTCGCTGGTGGCGCGGATCGCGAAATCGTCGTCGGTGGCGGCGCGCGCGGCCGCGGGCGTGCCCAGCACCGCGAGAGCGAGGAGGACGCCCGCCACCGCGCCGGTGCGGCGGCGGCGCCAGAGCCCGCCCAGCAGGCCGCGCAGCGCATAGGCGACGAGGAGATCGATCAGCGCGAGGCCGAGCGCGACGCCCAGCAGCCAGGGCCGGAAATCCCGCTCGTGGCCGCGCTCGTAGGGCTGCAGCGCGGCGGCGTTCGGCAGCCGGGTCAGCGGCGCCAGCGTGTCGACGGCGCCCGCGAGGTTGAGGGCGCGGCGGGAATCGGTGCTGCCGTAGAAGCCCGGCGGATGGCGCGCGTCGACGCGGGTGGTGGCGAAGGCGCCGGCGGGAATGAGCTGCGCGCTCGCCGGCGCGGCGGCGAGGCGGCCGAAGCCGTCGAGGGTCTCCACCGGCGGCAGCGGGCCCTCCGACGCGGTGGCGACGCCCTGGCTCAATCCCACGATCCGCCGGAGCATGTCGACGAAGAGGCCGGAGATCGGCAGCGACGACCATTCGGGATCGGCGGTCGTGTGCACCAGCACCAGCCAGCCCTTGCCGCGCTTCTCGGCGGTGACCAGCGGCGTGCCGTCGGTGAGCCGCGCCCAGGTCTTGTTGGAGAGATCGAGCGAGGGCTCGGCCAGCACCTGGCGATTGACGGTGACGTCGTCGGGGATCGGCAATCCGGCAAAGGGGCTCTCGGCGTCGAAGGGCGCGAGATGCGCCGGCTTCTCCCAGGAGAGGGCGCCGCCCAGCACGCGGCCGCCGTGCCGCAGCGCGACCGGCAGCAGATCGTCGGGATTCTCCGCGAGGTTGGGGCCGGCGAAGCGCAGCACCAGCCCGCCGGCTTCCATCCACTTGCCGAGCGCCGCGCGGTCGCCGGCCTCGATGGTGGTGGCGTCCGGCAGCAGCAGCACCGCGATCTGGCCCTGCAGCAGCTGCGCGATCGGCGCGCGCCGCACCTCGCTGAAAGGCTGCAGCGCGCGGTCGAGATAATAGGCGCCGGAGAGCAGCGGCTGCGCCGCCTCGCCGGGCGGCGGCGCGGCGATGCCCACCGGCCGGCGCCGCCAGCGCTCGTCCAGCAGCAGCGTGCCGGCGGCGGAGGCTTCGCCCTCGATTACCACCGAGGTGGCGCGGTTGCGCAGCTCCACCGGCATCTTCAGCGCCACCGTCGCGGTGTCCTCGTCGGGCGCCAGCTGCGCCTCCTCGCGGGCGAGCAGGCGGCCGTCGTCGCCGACCGCGCGCACCATCAGCTTGCCCTCGACCGGCGCCTTCGCGCGATGGACGACGACGGTGAGATCCCGCGCGTCGCTGTCGCCGGGCGACAGCAGATGCGGCAGCGTCGCCGGATCATCCATCAGCACATGCAGGCTGTCGTAGCGCGCGAGCCCCTGGGCGAAATCATAGGCGCTGCCGTCCTCGAAGCCGTCGCTGAGCCAGACCGCGGCGGCGCCGTCGAGCGGCAGGCCGTCGAGGCGCGCCAGCGCCGCCTTGCGGTCGACCGGCCAGGGCCGGGGCGCCATCTCGGCGATGGCGGCGCGCGCGTCCTCGGGCCTGAGCAGCGAGAGCGGCGGCGGCGCCACGTCGCCCGGCTGCGGCGCGGTGCCCAGCAGCACCACGCGGCGGTTCTCGCGCTCCGCCTGCGCCACCAGCTGATTGAGCGCCGCCTGCCGCTCGCTCCAGCGCGGCGCCGCGCTCCAGCCATCGTCGACGGCGATCACCAGCGGCCCGTTGCCGGCGAAGCGGGCGTTCGGATTGAGGAGCGGATGGGCGAGCGCCAGGATGATGAGGGCAGCGAGCGCCATCCGCATCAGGATCAGCCAGAGCGGCGTCTTCGCCGGCGTCTCCTCGCGCGGGACCAGGTCGCGCAGCAGGCGGAGGGCGGGGAACACCACGCGCTTGGGCGCCGGCGGCGTCACCCTGAGCAGCCACCAGAGGATCGGCAGCACCGCGAAGCCCAGCAGGATCCAGGGCGCGGCGAAGGCGAGGCTGCCGAGGCTCAGCATGTCCTACGGTCCCTTCGGGCGCGCCAGCGCGCCATAGAGCGTCAACAGCGCCGTGGTCGCCGGCCGGTCGGTGCGGTGCATGCCGAAGCTCCAGCCCAGCATCTGCGCCAGCGCGGCCAAGCCTTCGCGGTGGCGCTGCAGGCGCTCCTCGTACTGGCCGCGAATGGTCTCGACCCGCGCCATCAGCAGCGTGTCCTCGTTCTCCAGCCCCTCGAAGCGGACGCGGCCCTCGAAGGGCAGCGTCTCCTCGACCGGATCCAGCACCTGCAGCAGATGCCCTTTGACGCCGAGCGCCGCGAAGCGCCGCGCCAGCGCCTCGATCTCGCCGAGCGGCGACAGGAGATCGCCGATCATCACCAGCTGGCCGTAGCGTGGCAGCGGCTCGAAGCCAGGGAGGCTCGGTCCGGGCGCGCCGCCGGCGCGCTCGATCAGCAGCGCCAGGCGATTGAGAGTAGCGTTCCCGGCGGCGGGCGTCAGGCCCGAGCCCAACAAGGTCACCCGCTCGCCGCCGCGGATCAGCAAGGCGGCCAAAGCCAGCGCAATGAGATCGGCGCGGTAGCGCTTGGTGGGATGCGAGGCCTCCGAGCTGTAGCTCATCGAGGGCGAGGTGTCGCGCCAGATCCAGACGCTCTCCGACGCCTCCCACTCGGTCTCGCGCACGTAGAGCCGCTCCGAGCGCGCGCTCTCGCGCCAGTCGATGCGCTGCGCCGGCTCGCCGGGCTCGTATTGCCGGAACTGCCAGAAGGTCTCGCCCTGGCCGACGCGGCGGCGGCCGTGCACGCCCTGCGACACGGTGACGGCGACGCGCTCGGCCTCCACCAGCAATGGCGGCAGCTGTGCCGCCAGCTCCTCGGCGCGGTGCTTGAGAGTGCCAGGCGCGGGGGTGACGGCCATTTGCTAGTGTTCTGAGTCCAACATCTGATGCTGAGAGCCCGCCGACAGCAACCCTCTCCGCCACGATAGTGGGGGAGAGGGTGCCGAGCGCAGCGAGGCGGGTGAGGTGGGGCGGTGACGGTTGGGGGTGTCGCTCGATCGCAGTCTCATTCGCCCCGTTCCCCGCCCCACCTCACCCGGCCGCCGCTTCGCGGCGTCAACCCTCTCCCCCACTATCGTGGCGGAGAGGGTTGCGTGTCTCGGCATCATCGGTGGGAACCTCAATACTGCCTCGCTCGGACCGTCAGCGCAGCGGCTCGACCAGGCGGTCGATGACCTGGGTCACGGTGACGCCGTCGGCGCGCGCCGCGAAGGTGAGCGCCATGCGGTGGCGCAGCACCGGATGCGCGAGCGCCAGCACGTCGTCGACCGACGGGCTGAGGCGGCCGTCGATGAGGGCGCGGGCGCGGCTCGCCAGCATCAGCGCCTGGCTCGCGCGCGGGCCCGGGCCCCAGGCGATGTGGCGCTGCATGTCGCCGCCGGTGGCGCCTTCCGGCCGACCGGCGCGCACCAGCTTGAGGATCGCCTCCACCACGGTCTCGCCGACGGGAATGCGCCGCACCAGGCGCTGTGCCGCCAGCAGCTCGGTGGTGCCCATCGCCTCGCTCGGCCGCTCCTCGGCAAGGCCGGTGGTGACCAGCAGCATCTGCCGCTCGGAGTCGAGATCGGGGTAGCCCACGTCGATCTGCAGCAGGAAGCGGTCGAGCTGCGCTTCCGGGAGCGGATATGTCCCTTCCTGCTCCAGCGGATTCTGCGTCGCCAGCACGTGGAAGGGACGCGGCAGCGGATGATACTGGCCGGCGACGGAGACGCGGCCTTCCTGCATCGCCTGCAGCAGCGCCGACTGCGTGCGCGGGCTGGCGCGGTTGATCTCGTCCGCCATCAGGAGCTGACAGAACACCGGGCCCGGGATGAAGCGGAAGGAGCGGCGGCCGCTGTCGCTCTCCTCCAGCACCTCGGCGCCGAGGATGTCGGCGGGCATCAGGTCGGGCGTGCACTGGATGCGCTTGTCGGCCATGCCGAGCACGATGCCCAGCGTCTCCACCAGCTTGGTCTTGGCGAGGCCGGGCACGCCGATCAGCAGCGCGTGGCCGCCGGAGAGGATGGTGATCAGGGCTTGATCCACCACCTCGCGCTGACCGAAAATGACACGGCCGATGCGCTCGCGCACCAGCCGCAGGCGCTGACCCAGCGCCTCGACTTCGTCCACAAGGTCCTTGGTGGTGGCGGAAAGGGGCTCGGGAGCGGTCACGGCGGCGACTCCTTAAACCAATGAAACCGATGGGCGCGAATAGGGTTCTGGGCGCCGGAGGGACGGGCGCCGGTTGAGAAAAAGGTCGGCGGGATGACGGACAAGATGGTGCTTGCCGAGGAACTCCGGCGATTGGCCGCCGAGGCAGCGCGCCCGGGCCAGCGCTCTGGCCGCCCGCCGCCCCGAGATCTGGGCGATATCGGCATCCGCATCGGCTCTGATGGTAGCTGGTTCTATCGGGAGTCTCCAATCACACGCGCGAGCCTGGTGCGGCTTTTTGCGTCCGTGCTGCGGCGCGAGGCAGACGGTGCCTACTGGATGGTCACGCCGGCGGAGCGCGCGCGAGTCATCGTCGATGAGGCGCCCTTCCTGGCGGTGGAAATGACCGCCAAAGGCGCCGGAAATCAGCAGATCCTGAGTTTCCGGACCAATGTCGACGAAATTGTGACCGCCGACTCCGAGCACCCGTTAACGATAATTCCCGACAGCGACCGTGGCGGCGGGCCGCGGCCCTATATATTGGTGCGTGACGGGCTGGAGGCGAAACTCGCCCGTCCGGTATTCTACGAGCTCGTCGACCTCGGACGGGAAGAGGAGGTCGCGGGCGTCGCCAGATTCGGGGTCTGGAGCTGCAACGTGTTCTTCCCGCTGGGAGAGATCGCCTGACCACGCTCACCGCGGAGGATGTGGAAGCGCGTTTCGCCGGCCTCGGCGTGGGCCGGCGCGGCTTCGGCACCGAACGGGACAACTGGCTGCCTGCGGGCGTGCGCGGCGACCATTCGTTGATGCCCGGCGGCGAGGCGCCGGCGCCGCGGCTCACCCTGGCGGCGGTGCTGGTGCCGCTGGTGCGGCGCGAGGCGGAGCTGACGGTGCTGCTGACCCAGCGCACGGCGCATCTCAACGATCACGCCGGGCAGGTGGCATTTCCCGGCGGGCGGATCGAGCAGAGCGATCGCGATCCCGTGCACGCGGCGCTCCGCGAGACCGACGAGGAGGTCGGCGTTCCCGCCGAATACGTGAATGTGATCGGCCGCCTCGACACCTACATCACCGGCACCGGCTACGAGATCACGCCGGTCGTGGGGCTGGTGCGGGTGCCCTATCCGATGCGGCCGGATCCGCACGAGGTCGCCGACGTCTTCGAGGTGCCACTCTCCTTCATCCTCGATCCGCGCAATCACGAGCGGCACAGCCGCGAGGTAAAGGGGCGCATCCGCAGCTTCTACGTGCTGCCTTATCCCGGCCGCTATATCTGGGGCGCCACGGCGGGGATGCTGGTGAATCTCGCCGAGGTGCTGGGAGGGCGATGATGCGCGCCTTCCTGACCATCATCGTGCCGCTGATCCTGCCGACCGCCGCCTATCTGCTCTGGGCGCTCGCCATGCGCCGCATCGAGACGGCGGGCACCGGCGATCTCCTGCGCGGCCTGCCCTGGGTATGGCTGGTGCCGACCGGCGTGCTGCTGGTGGCGCTGGTGCTGGTGGTGGTGCAGGTCGGATTCGGCGGCACCGGCGCCGGCGAATACGTGCCGCCGCAGGTGAAGGACGGCAAGCTGGTGCCGGGTCATTTCGAGCCGGCGCGTCCCTGAGGCAGCGCCGCTTGCCCCGCGCCTCCGATCGCAAGCTTCCGCAGGTGCCGCGCATCGCGCCGCAGCCCTGGATGACCGCGCCGCAGACGCGCAAGGTGCTGAAGGCGCTGAAGGCCGGCGATGCGCCGGCGCGCTTCGTCGGCGGCGCGGTGCGCGACGCGCTGCTCGGCCGGCCGGTCGCCGATGTCGACATCGCGACGCCGGCGCCGCCGGAGACGGTGCTGGCGCTCCTCAAGAAGGCGCGCATCAAGGCGGTGCCGACCGGCATCGAGCACGGCACGGTGACCGCGGTGGTGTCCCCCAGGCATTTCGAGATCACCACGCTCCGGCGCGACGTCGAGACCTTCGGCCGGCATGCCCGCGTCGCCTTCACCGACGACTGGCGGGCCGATGCCGAGCGGCGCGACTTCACCATGAACGCGCTCTTCCTCGACGCCGACGGCACCATCCACGATTACGTCGGCGGCCTCGACGATCTGGAGGCGAGGCGGGTGCGCTTCGTCGGCGATCCCGAGACGCGGATCCGCGAGGACGTGCTCAGGCTCCTGCGCTTCTACCGCTTCCATGCGCAGATCGAGCGCGGCTCCGCCGACGAGACCGCGCGCGCCGCCTGCCGCGCGCTGGCCTCGCTGCTGCCGACGCTCTCCGCCGAGCGCGTCGCCGCCGAGCTGATGAAGCTGCTGGCGGCGCCCGACCCGCTGCCGACCCTGGTGCTGATGGCGGTGGACGAGGTGCTGCCGGTGCTGCTGCCGGAGGCGGTGCGGCCCGACCGCCTGGAGGCGCTGATCGCCATCGATCCCGCGACCGATCCGCTCCGCCGCCTCGCGGCGCTGATCGACGTCGACGCGGCGGGCGCCGTGGCGCTCGCCGAGCGGCTCAGGCTCTCCAACCAGGATCGCGACCGCCTCGCCCAGATGGCGGCGCCGGAATGGCCGATCAGCCTCGACGGCGACGCCGAGGCGCAGCGCCGCGCGCTCCATCATCTCGGGCCCGAGCGCTACGCCGATCTCGTCCTGCTGAGGGCCGCCGCCACCGGCCCCGCGACGCGCAAGCGCGCCCGCGCGCTGCTCGCGGCGGCGGAGAAGACCAAGCTGCCGGAGTTTCCGTTGAAGGGCCGCGACGTGACCGCGCTCGGCATTGAAGCCGGCCCGCGCATCGGCGCGCTGCTGGCCGAGCTCGAGACCTGGTGGGAGGAGGGCGACTTCAAGGCCACGCGCAAGGCCTGCCTCGCGGAGCTGAAGCGGAGAGTGACGGAGCGCTAGCGCGGTGAGGTGGGAGTCTGCGGCCCACCCCCGACGCTGACTCTCCCCCTCAAGGGGAGGGTGGGGCTGCTGCTCGGTACCCGCCCTTCAGCGCTTCCGCTTGAAATACTGGTAGAGATCGTCGAGGAGCCATGCGCCGCGCGCCAGGCGCTGCTCGTCGTCGCGCTCGCCGAGGCAGAGGCCGTGGATCAGGTGGGCGAGGCCGGCGGTCTCCTCGCGGGCGTAGCGGCCGTCCTTCAAGTCGATGTCGTGCACGATCTCGGCGATGGCGGCGAGCGCGGGATCGTCGAGGCGGAAGCGATCGAGCATCACCTCGAGGCTGCAGCGCTCGCCCTCATGGGTGAATTCCGCCTCGAACATGTCGAAGCGGAGCTCGCCGCGCTTCGGCCGGTAGTCCTTGCCGGCGACGAACTTGAATTCCGCCTTGGGATCGACGAAGCGGCGGATGAGCCAGGCGCAGGCGATGCGGTCCACGTGGACGCCCGCCCGCGTGACCCAGACGCGGTTGCGATAGGCGTCCGGCGCGGGGGCGGGCGCGGCCGCGGGCGCATCGGTTGCCGGCGCGGCGAGACGCGCTTCGAGCTCGGCGACGAGGCCCTCGACGGCCTCGCGGCGCTCGGCGCCGAAGAAATCGAGCGCCGCCACCTCGCCGAGACGGCGGCGCAGCCGGCGCGCGGTCTGCTGCTGGGCGCTCTGCCGCTCGCGGTCGACGCTCTTGCGGCGATTGAACTTGAGCGCGAGGCGCGCCTCCTCGGCAATCGCCTCGTAGTCGGCGTTGCGGGCGGCCTGGAACAGCGCTTCCAGCTCCGGATCGGTGAAGCCGTCGACGAGCCGCGCCTCCATCAGCGTCGCCTCGCCGCCGCCCGCCGCGATGGCGCGGATCAGCCACTGGAAATCCTCCCGCGTCTCCTCGCGGGCCGGCAGCACATAGACCGAGTTCTTGAGCGGCACCGCGCCCAGCGCCTGGATCTGCCGCCAGATCTTCACCCGGAAATAGGCCGGCTCCGGCGGCAGCTGATGCACCAGCATCAGCCAGCGGCGCGGCAGCACATCGGCGAGGGCGGGCTCCGAGCTCATGATATCTCCATATCACGGGACATGCCGATATGAAACGATTGTATCTAGTAACCGCCGGCGCTATCCTGCGCGCAAAGTCGGCAACCATCGGCCGACCGACCTGGACGGAGCTGACCATGAAATGGGTGACCCGCGAGCGCCCCAGGATCGACCGCATCGCCTGCCCGTGGCTGATCCAGCGCTTCATCGACCCCGCCGCCGAGTTCCTCTACGTGCCGGCGCCGGCGGTGATGAGCGTCGCCGCGGCGACCGGCGCCACGCCCTTCGACGTGCCCGATGTCGAATTCGGCCACAAGGGCGAGCGCTGCAGCTTCGACGCCTTCCTCGCGCATTACCGGCTGGCGGAGCCGGCGCTGGCGCGGCTCGCCGAGATCGTGCGCGGCGCCGACACCGGGCGGCCCGACCTCACGGCGCAGTCGCCCGGGCTGCTGGCGATCTCGCAGGGCCTCTCCGCGGTCTTCGCCGACGACCACGAGATGCTGCGTCACGGCATGGTGGTCTATGACGCGCTCTACGCCTGGTGCCGGGCGGAGACGCGCCAAGCCGCATGAGCGTGCGGCTGCTGCCGGAGGGCCTGACGCCGCCGGCGCGCACACTGCTCTGGGGGCGGGGCTTGCGTGCCTTCGCCGACGGCCTCGTCAGCCCGCTGCTGCCGGTCTATCTGAGCACGCTGGGCTTCAGCGCGCTCGAGGTGGGCGTGCTCGTGACCGCGACGCTGCTGGGCTCGGCGGCGCTCACGCTCGCGGTCGGCATGGCGGCGCACCGCCTCGGCCGCCACGAGCTGCTGGTGGCGGCGGCGCTGCTGATGATCGCCACCGGCATCGGCTTCCTGCTGGAGACCGACTACTGGCCGCTGCTGGCGATCGCCTTCCTCGGCACGCTCAACCCCTCCTCGGGCGATGTCAGCGTGTTCCTGCCGCTGGAACAGGCGCTGATGGCGGACAGCGTCGCCGACCGCCACCGCACCAGCGTCTTCGCCGCCTATGGTCTCGTCGGCTCGCTGGTGGCGGCGCTGGGCTCGCTGGCGGCGGGCTTTCCCGACCTGCTGCGCGAGCTCATCTCCGTGAGCATCGCCAGCGCGCTCCAGGGCATGTTCGCGGTCTATACGCTGGTGGGTCTCGCGACCTTCCTGCTCTATCGCCGGCTGCCGAGCCCGCATCCGCGGCTCCGGCCGCAGCATCAACAGCCCCTCGGTCCCTCCAAGGGCATCGTGCTGACGCTTGCCGGGCTCTTCAGCATCGACGCCTTCGGCGGCGGCTTCTTCGTGCAGTCGCTGCTGGCGCTCTGGCTCTTCGACCGCTTCGGGCTCTCGGCGTCGGCGGTGGGCGCGATCTTCTTCGCGACCGGCGTGCTGGCGGCGTTCTCGTTTCCGGCGGCGGCCTGGCTCTCGAAGCGGATCGGCCTCGTCAACACCATGGTGTTCACGCACCTGCCATCGAACCTCTGCCTGATCCTGATGCCCTTCGCGCCGAGCCTCTGGGTCGCGCTCGCCCTGCTGCTGGTGCGCAGCGCGCTCTCGCAGATGGACGTGCCGACGCGCACCTCCTACGTCATGGCGGTGGTGACGCCCGGCGAGCGCGCGGCGGCGGCGAGCGTCACCTCGGTGCCGCGCAGCCTCGCCTCGGCGGTGAGCCCGTCGATCGCGGGCTATCTGCTGACGCTCTCCGGCTTCGGCTGGCCGCTGGTGATCGGCGGCGCGCTCAAAGGCATCTACGACCTGCTGCTGCTGGTCATGTTCCGCCACGTGCGGCCGCCGGAGGAGCAGCCGGCGGAGTGAGCCTCAGGCGCCCATCATCCGGGCGCGGGCGCCGCTGCTGTCGAACTGCACGTTGATGCGCAGCACCGAGGTGCCGCCGGTCTTCGCCAGCGTCACCCGGATCCGGTCCTCCTCGATGGTGACGTATTTCGCCACCACCGCCACCAGCTCGCGCCGGAGCAGGGGCAGGAACTCGGTGCTGTCGCGGGTCGCGCGCTCATGCGCCAGCACGCTCTGCAGGCGCTGCTTGGCGATCGCCGCGGTCGGCGGCTCGCGGCGGAAGAGGAAATCGAGGATGCCCATCAGGCCCTGCCCAGCAGCGCGCGGAACAGGCTGCGGCGGGGGCGGGCGACGAAGCGCAGCTCGCGCTGCTCGCCGAGGAAGCGCGCCACCGCGTCGTCATAAGCGCGGCCGGCGGGGCTGTCCTCGTCGAGGATGACCGGCGTTCCGGTGTTCGACGCCTTGAGCACGCTCTCGGATTCCGGAATGACGCCCAGCACCGGCACCGAGAGGATCTCCTTCACGTCGTCGATCGACAGCATCTCGCCGCGCTGCACCCGCTCCGGCGAGTAGCGGGTGAGCAGCAGATGCTCGACCACCGGCGTCTCCTTGCGCTCGGCGCGGCGCGACTTGGCCGCGAGGATGCCGATGATCCGGTCGCTGTCGCGCA
>DATKPX010000355.1:0-2168 GCA_035523855.1 Allostellaceae bacterium | reverse complement strand
GCGACCGCAGGGAGCGCGTCGAAGGACGCACCATCGCTGATCCAGCCTACTTCTTCACCCCCAGACCGCGCATGAAGCGGTCGCGGATCAGCACGGGGTCGCGCTCGGTGGTGGCGACGGCGGGCTTGTCGTCGATGCGGGCGGCGATGAGGGAGGGGCCGTCGCTTGCGAGCATGCGGTCGACGAGCTGCTCGAAATCGCTCTCGTCGGCGGCCCAGGCGCTCTGCTCGAGGCCGGAGCCCTTGGCGATGGCGACGAAGTCGGCGGTCTGCGCGCTGGAGGTCGGCTGGCCGCCGGTGATCTGATAGATGCCGTTGTCCATGATGACGATGCCGAGGTTCTTCTGCTTCAGCATCGCGATGGTGCTGAGCACGCCGAGCTGCATCAGCAGCGAGCCGTCGCCTTCGAGCGCGATCACCCGGCGCTTGGGCTGCGCGAGCGCGACGCCGAGGGCGATCGGGCAGGCGAGGCCCATGCTGCCCAGCATGTAGTAGTTCTGCGGCCGCTGGCCGGTGGCCCAGAGGTCGAAGTTAGTGTTGCCGATGCCGCCGATGACGGCCTCGTCGCGCTTGAGCTTCGCCACCAGCCGTCTGGTGAGGTCGAAGCGGTTCATCACTTTGGTGTTGCCGAAGGCGGCCGGGCGCGGTGCGGGTTGCGACATGGGCATCAGGCCTTGAAGACTTTGCCGCCGGTGAGGAGCGGCGACAGGATGAGGGCAGCGGGCGCCTGCGTCGCCACCGCCTGCTTGATCGAGCGGTCGACGATGAAGTCGAGCTCGTCCATGCGGGTGATGGTGTGGGTCTCGATGCCGAGCGCGTCCAGCACCGGCCGCATGGTGCGGCAGACCAGCGCCTGGCCGAGGTTGAACTCGCCGAGCGTGCCGCGCTCGCTGATGATCATCAGCAGCGGGATCTGCGAGGGCACCGCCAGCGAGGCAAGCGCGTTCGGCAAGGTGGCGAAGCCGCTGGTCTGCATCAGCAGCACGCCGCGCATGCCGCCCATCCAGGCGCCGGCGAGGATGCCGACCGCCTCCTCCTCCCGGGTGCACGCAAAGGCGGTGAAGAACTTGTCCGCATGCACCGATTTGATCAGCGGCGTCAGCACGCGGTCCGGCACATAGGTCACCAGCCGCACCTCGTTCCGCTTCAGCGCCTCCTGCACGATCTCGTGCCAGGGACGCGCCACGGCCGCCGTCTCCTCCCTCGCCACCATCGCTCACTCCGGATTGGAAGGGCGGAAAGCCTCGGCAGCGCGCGCTGGAACGAGGCTCCGCCTTGACTCCGTGAACCACACCGTCCCACAATTTTGGCGTCTTTTCGCACTGCGCGCAAAGCGAATTTCTTCGGCGGACGAGGCAGATGCCGGTGAAGTGCCAGATCCGCGGACTATCGAAAAGTTTCGGCTCCCGCCGGGTGGTGGACGACGTCTCCCTCGACGTCGCCGACGGCGAGTTTGTGGTGATCCTGGGGCCGAGCGGCTGCGGCAAGACCACCACGCTCCGTCTCGTCGCCGGTCTCGAGGCGCCCGACGCCGGCAGCATCGCCATCGACGGCCGCACGGTCTCGGCGCCCGCCGAGCGCCTTTTCGTGCGGCCGGAGCGGCGCGGCATCGGCATGGTTTTCCAGTCCTACGCCATCTGGCCGCACATGACCGTGTTCGAGAACGTAGCCTTTCCGCTCCGCGTGCGGCGCCTGCGTGGCGCCGACATCGCCGCCAAGGTGCGCGCGGTGCTGGAGCGGGTGGGGCTCGCCGGCGAGGCGCAGCGTCCGGCGACGCAGCTCTCCGGCGGCCAGATGCAGCGGGTGGCGCTGGCGCGCGCGCTGGTCTATGACCCGGCGCTGCTGCTCTTCGACGAGCCGCTCTCCAATCTCGATTTGAAGCTCCGCGAGCGGCTGCGCGTCGAGCTTAGGGAGTTGCAGCAGCGCGCCGGCATCACCAGCCTCTACGTCACCCACGACCAGGCGGAGGCGGTGGAGCTCGCCGACCGCATCGTGGTGATGGAGGGCGGCAAGGTGGCGCAGGTGGGGCCGCCGGCGGAGCTCTACCGCCGGCCGCGCACCCGCTTCGTCGCCGAGTTCATCGCCGACGCCAACATCTTCGAAGGCGCGGTCATGGCCCATGCGGGGCCGGAAGTCGTGCGCGTCCTCACTGCGGAAGGCCGCGAGCTG
>DATKPX010000354.1:0-3076 GCA_035523855.1 Allostellaceae bacterium | reverse complement strand
TGGCGAACGCTTATGACCATCCTCAGCGTTCTCGATCAATCGCCCGTGCGTGCCGGCGGCAGCGCGGCGGATGCGCTCAACGAGACCGTCGCGCTCGCCAAGGCCGCCGAGCGCTGGGGCTATCACCGCTACTGGCTCGCCGAGCACCACGCGAGCGAGGGGCTCGCGGGATCGGCGCCGGAGATCATGGTGGCGCGGGTCGCCGCCGCGACGTCCGCGATGCGCGTCGGCTCCGGCGGCGTGATGCTGAGCCATTACAGTCCGCTCAAGGTGGCGGAGACCTTCCGCGTGCTGGAGACGCTCTATCCCGGCCGCATCGATCTCGGCATCGGCCGCGCGCCCGGCAGCGACCAGCTCACCGCCCGCGCGCTGCAGGCGGGGCCGGGCGCGGCGCCGCTCGAGTATTTCCCGAGCCAGGTGCAGGACCTCCTCGGCTATCTCGGCCGCGGGCTGCCGGCGGAGCATCCCTTCGCGCGCATCCGCGTGACGCCGGAGCCGGCGGCGCCGCCGGAGGTGTGGCTGCTGGGCTCCAGCGACCAGAGCGCCCTGGTGGCGGCCTATCTCGGCTGCGCCTTCTCCTTCGCCCATTTCATCACCGACCAGGGTGGGCCGCAGGTGATGGAGGCCTATCGCCGCCAGTTCCGCCCGTCGCCGAGCCTCGCGGCGCCGCTCGGCAGCATCGGCGTCTTCGTGCTGGTCGCCGACACCGACGCCGAGGCGCAGCGCCTCGCCGCGAGCCGCGACCTCTGGCGGCTCCGCCTCGACCAGGGCCTGCTCGGTCCGGTCCCCACCATCGAGGAGGCGGAGGCCTATCCCTATACGCCGGAGGAGCAGCATCGCGTCGCCTTCAACCGCCGCCGCATGGTGATCGCCGCGCCGGAGCCGGCGAAGGCGCAGCTCCTCGAGCTCGCCCGGCAATACGGCGTCGAGGAGCTGGTGGTCGTCAGCATCTGCTACGACTTCGCCGCGCGGCTCAGATCCTACGAGCTGCTGGCGCAGGTCTTCGAGATGAAGCCGCGGTCCCCCTGATGGCTCCGGCGAGCGAGATCCGCGCGGCTCCGATCGCCGAGCGGCCGATTCTTGTGCGGCTGCTGCAGCTCTACTGCCACGATTTCTCCGAGTTCGCCGGCATCGAGTCCGCCCGTGGCCGCGTCGACGCCGAGGGCCGCTTTTCCTATCCCGGGCTCGATGCCTATTGGAGCGAGGCGGACCGCGAGGCGCTGCTGCACCGGGTGAACGGCGATCTCGCCGGCTTCGTCCTGCTCAATCGCCGGTCGGCGAGCGGCGAGCCCGTCGATCGCGCGATCGCGGAGTTCTTCGTGCTGCGCAAGTACCGCCGCGCCGGCATCGGCCTGCACGTGGCGCATCGCGTGCTGCGCGAGCGTCCGGGCCGCTGGGAGATCCCCGTCGCCGCCTACAACGCGCCGGCGCTGGCCTTCTGGAGTCGCACGGTCGGGAGCCTGGGCGCCGCGGAGCTCGAGGAGCGGGCGGGCGACGGCGAGCGCTGGTCGGGACCGATCTTCCGATTTCGCATCGGCTGAGGCTGCTCCGGCATTTCGCGCGCTATGGCATGGCGATCGTGACGGGTCTCCTCGATCAGCCCGTCCTCGCAGGAGGAGGAGACAGCCCCGCTAGTCCAGATCCTTGGTATCGATGTTCCTGAGATCGGCGAGGGAGAAGGAGCTCTGGCCGGTCTGGCGGTCGAGCCAGATGAAGACCAGGGTGATGTAGATCGGCAGCACCAGCAGCAGCACGGCTAGGGAATAGACCAGCGTGTCGGTGCGGATGCGGTCGACCGGCGCGGTGATCTCGTCCACCGGCACCACCATGCCGAGATACTCCACCTCGCCGAGCTGCCGCATGATCGGCACCGCCTGGGCGAGGTAGCCGCGCCCGTCCACATCGAGGCGCCTCATCCGCTCGCCGCCCTGCTTCTGCACGCTCTCGTAGAGGGCGGCGACGGCGGGATTGCCGAGGCTGGCGATCGGGGTGGGGACCAGCGTCGATTCCTGCTGGTTCCTGATCGCGCGCTGGATCTTGCTGTCGTCGGGATAGGCGATGATCTCGCCCCGGCTGTTGAAGAGGAAGACCTCGCTCGACGCCGAGATCTTCTTCTCGGCGAGGAAGCTCGAGACCTCGCGCACGGCAAGATCGGCGCCGAACACGCCCTTGCTGTCGCCGTCCAGCTTGCGCGACAGCGTGATGCCGATCTCCTGGCTGGAGGCGAAGATGTAGGGATCGCTCCGATGCACCTTGTCGTCGTCGCGGGCGAGGCGATACCACTGACGCAGGCGCGGATCGAAGGTGGTGCCGTCGACCGCGCGCTCGCCGATCGGCGCGCCGCTCTCGTCGAGGAAGACCCAGCGGGCGCGTCTGACGCCGTCGCTCTCGGCGCGGATCGTCTCGTGGGCGAAGAACGCGTCATCGGGCGCGCCGATCGCCTTGCGGGCGTCGCTGCGCGATGTGCCGCTGACGCGCGTCATCATGTCGAAGTCGCCGTTGTCGTAGCCGGCATAGAGCGAGAACAGCTGCGGATAACGCCGCAGCCCCGTCAGCACCAGCGCCACCCGGTCGCCGCTCTCGCGCGGCGTCATCTCGGAGATCAGCGGCACCCGCGAGGCGAGTGCGACGATGGCGAGCACCGGCTCATAGAAGAGATCGATCCGGCGCACGGTGTCGTCGCTGCTCTCCGCCATCAGCCGCTCGGCGGTGTCGATGGCGAGAGTCTCGGATTTACGGAAATTGTACCAGATGATGCCGCCGACGAGAGCGACCACGATCAGGACGAGCAGCGCCGCGATCGCGACCTGGACCCCCTTGCGGGACGATCTGCCGGGCCTGCGCTCCGCCATGGCTCGCCTCCGTCCCCGATCGCGCCGGCAGCAATCCCCGCGGCGCCAATCGACGGCCGGACGATCTTATCGCCCGCGGCGAATTCCACAACTGCGCGCGAAAAGGGGCTCAGCCCTGCCAGGGCAGCACGCCCCGGGGCAGGCGGCCGGCGGCGAGGGTGGCGAGGCCCATCAGGCCAAGGGTCGCGAGCACCACCAGCACTGAGAGCGCGGCGGAGAGCGTG
>DATKPX010000353.1:0-2029 GCA_035523855.1 Allostellaceae bacterium | reverse complement strand
CGTGGTGCGCCGCATCAACAACGCGCTGCGCCGCCAGGACCAGATCGCCCACCTCGAAGGTGACCTCTCGCGCCACTGGATGGCCCCCATCGTGGCCGACGCCGAGGCCGGCTTCGGCGGCCCGCTCAACGCCTTCGAGCTGATGAAGGCGATGATCGAGGCGGGCGCCGCCGGCGTCCATTTCGAGGATCAGCTCGCCTCGGAAAAGAAGTGCGGCCATCTCGGTGGCAAGGTGCTGGTGCCGATCAAGAGCTTCATCCGCACCTTGAACGCCGCCCGGCTCGCCGCCGATGTCTGCGGCACCTCCACCCTGGTGCTGGCGCGCACGGACGCCGAGAGCGCGCAGCTCCTCACCAGTGACATCGACGAGCGCGACCATCCCTTCATCGACCGGGATGATCGCACCGGCGAGGGCTTCTTCCGCATCCGGAAGGGCATGGGCGTCGACTACTGCATCGCCCGCGGCCTCGAATACGCGCCCTACGCGGATCTCCTCTGGTGGGAGACCTCGCGGCCGAACCTCGCCGAGGCGCGTCGCTTCGCCGAGGCGATCCACAAGCGCTTCCCCGGCAAGATGCTGGCCTACAACTGCTCGCCCAGCTTCAACTGGAAGGCCAATCTCGACGAGGCGTCGATCGCGGGCTTCCAGGAGGAGATCGGCGCCATGGGCTACAAGTACCAGTTCATCACGCTGGCCGGATTCCACAGCCTCAACTACGCCACCTTCGAGCTGGCGCGGGCGTTCCGCGAGCGCGGCATGGCCGGCTACAGCGAGCTCCAGCAGGCGGAGTTCGCCGCCGAGCGGCACGGCTACACCGCCGTCAAGCACCAGCGCGAGGTCGGCACCGGCTATTTCGACGCCGTCAACCTCGCCGCCTCCGGCGGCCGCTCGGAGACCACCGCGCTCGGCGGCTCGACCGAAGCCGCCCAGTTCCATTGATCATCAGCGAAGGAGTTCCTTCCCATGCGTAACGCCACCGAGGAGCTGCAGCGGAAGTCCGCCACCTTCCACGAGCGCTTCAACGATCCCGAGCTCGACGCCTACCTCGCCGATCTGGCGCGGACCCTGGAGACCGCCGACACGCTCTACAGCCAGTTCGGCCATCTCCTGAAGCACGTCCGCGCCACCGTCGCCTACCAGGTGCGTCCGATCCATCTCCGCGAGGCGATCGACCGCTCCGAGCGCTTCATGGAGAAGCTCGAGACCGAGACGGCCTAGAAGACAAGAAACGGCCTCACCCCCGGCTCGCGCCGGGGGTGATTTCACTCGGCCGGAAAATGCTCTAGCCTCCTCGCCCGGACGAAGGAGGCAGCCATGGCCGATCTCAGGGGCAAGACGCTCTTCATCACCGGCGCGTCGCGGGGCATCGGCCTCGCGATCGCGCTGCGGGCCGCGCGCGAGGGCGCCAACATCGTCGTTGCTGCCAAGACCACCGAGCCGCATCCGAAGCTGCCGGGCACCATCTATTCCGCCGCCAAGGAGATCGAGGCGGCGGGCGGCCGGGCGCTGCCGATCCAGACCGACATCCGCTTCGAGGACCAGGTGCAGGCCGCCGTCGAGGCCGCGGTGGAGGCGTTCGGCGGCATCGACATCCTCGTCAACAACGCCAGCGCCATCAGCCTCACCGGCACGCTGGAGACGCCGATCAAGCGCTTCGATCTGATGCACGGCATCAACACCCGCGGCACCTTCCTCTGCTCCCAGGCCTGCGTCCCCGTGCTGAAGAAGTCCGCCAACCCGCACATCCTCACCCTCTCGCCGCCGATCAATCTCAACCCGCGCTGGCTCGGCCCGCACGTCGCCTACACCATCGCGAAATACGGCATGAGCCTCTGCGTCATCGGGATGGCGGAGGAATTCCGGAAGGACGGCATCGCCGTCAACGCGCTCTGGCCGCGCACCATCATCGCCACCGCCGCCCTGCAGATGATCCCGGGCGCCGAGCCCGAGCGCGGCCGCTCGCCGGATATCCTGGCGGATACCGCCCATTGGATCCTGACGCAGCCGAGCCGCGACACCACCGGCAAC
>DATKPX010000352.1:0-2006 GCA_035523855.1 Allostellaceae bacterium | reverse complement strand
CGCGGCGTGATCTCGCCAGTGGCGCGGAGCGCCTCGAGAGCGCGGCGAAGGCGGTAGCGGTTGACCTGCAGTCGCTCGGCGAGCTTCCGCTCCGCCGGCAGCGCGCCGTCGGACGCCAGCACTGAGCGCAGCGCGCTCACCAGCGTGGCGAGATCATCGACGGGTGAACCAATATCATCCATGAGCAAATTTGGTCGGTTGCCTATGCGGTGGCCAGAATGGAGGAAAACTCGGCATTCCCGCAAGGAATTTCGTGGCGGAGGGCCGCAGAGATCAACCAATATGACAACCATGGTGAGCTTGGGCGAATCAATTTGACTCGTCTGGTTGGATTTGGTTGGCTTCGTCGATCGAACGACGGCGCGACGCGATCGATGCCGCGAGGGAAAGCCCATGACCACAAGCACCACCAAAGAGCGGCGCAACGATCGGCAGGCGGCGCTGCACGATCTCTATGAGGAGATCCACCGGAAGCATCTCTTTCCGTTCTGGGCGACCACCACCGAGGTGGAGCATGACGAGGTGCGCCAGCTCGTCGGCACCAGCCGCGCGGTGCCGTTCCTCTGGAGCTACGAGAAGGAGCTCGCCTCGCTGCTGAAGCGCTCGGCGGAGCTGGTGACGATGAACGACAGCGAGCGCCGCTCGCTGATCCTGACCAATCCGGGCCTGGCGCCGCGGCGCGCCACCGTCACCACCATGTACACGGCCTATCGCCTCAACGATCCCAAGGAGGTGATGCCGCCGCACCGGCACACCGCGAGCGCGGTACGCTTCGGGCTCACCGGCGCCGAGAACTTCACCGGCGTCGAGGGCGAGGACATCACCTTCGGTCCCGGCGATCTCGTGCTGACGCCGCGGGACACCTGGCACAATCACGGCAATCTCGGCGCGGAGCCGGCGGTCAACCTCTCGGTGCTCGACCTGCCGCTGGTGGAGCAGCTCAACGCGCTCAGCTTCGATCACGACTATGCCGAGAAGGGCGAGCGCAAGAAGCAGCAGACCGCGCGCTTCCCCAGCGACCACTCGGCGCGGGTCTATGGCGCCGGCGGGCTCCGGCCGCGCTTCGTCGACCACCGCCGCGGCGCCGGCGGCAGCTCGCCGATGTTCGTCTACCGCTACGACGCCATGCGCGAGCAGCTGGAGAAGCACCGCGACTGGGACGGCAATTCCCACGAGGGCCTCGCGATCGAATACGTCGATCCCATGACCGGCGGGCCGGTGTTCAAGACCATGACCTTCTTCATGCAGATGCTGCGGCCGGGCGAGCGCACGCTGCCGGTGAAGCAGACCGCGAGCCTGCTGGTGGCGCCCTTCGAGGGCCGGGGCCACAGCATCGTCGACGGCAAGCGCTTCGACTGGGGTCCGTTCGACACGCTGGCGGTGCCGGGCGGCGTCTGGTTCGAGCATGTGAACGGCAGCGACAAGGATCCCGCCATCCTCTTCATCGCCAGCGACGAGCCGGCGCTGCAGGCGTTCGGCCTGCTGCAGCGCTCGGGCCGGCTTGCCAGCGGCGAGACGGTGCGGCTGGCATGAACGAGGGCATGGCAACGGCCGGGCGCTCCGGCGCGCGCGCGCGCAACACGCGGCTGCTGTCGCAGATCGACTGCCCCGGCGGCGGCCAGGTCTGGGTCGACGGCAGCACGCTCTACGTCGCGCATATGCGGCCGCCCGCGGGCACCTCGATCTATGACATCAGCGATCCGCGCCATCCGCGGCTCCTCAGCATGATCGAGATGCCGCCGGGCTGGCATTCCCACAAGGTGCGCGCGCAGAACGGGCTGATGATCGTCAATCACGAGCGGCTCGGCCAGGAGAACCCCGATTTCGGCGGCGGTCTCGGCATCTACGACGTCTCCAAGCCCGCGTCGCCCCGGCTCATCACCAAGTGGAAGACCGCGGGCAGCGGCGTCCACCGCTACGATTTCGACGGCCGCTACGCCTATATCTCGCCGACGGCGGAGGGCTTCGTCGGCAACATCGTCATGATCCTCGACCTGCAGAATCCG
>DATKPX010000351.1:0-3435 GCA_035523855.1 Allostellaceae bacterium | reverse complement strand
CCGCAGCTGCTGATGCTGTCGGGAATCGGCGATCCCGCCCATCTCGCCGAGCACGATATTGCCGTGAAGCTGCCGCTCTCCGGCGTCGGCCGGAACCTGCAGGACCACGCCTCCACCATCGTGAGCTACGCCCGAGCCGGCGGCGGCCCGTTCCTGCGCAACATGCGCCTCGACCGCGTCGTGCCGGCGCTCGCCAACGCCTATCTCCGCGGCAAGGGTTTCGCCGCCGACATTCCCGGCGGCGTGATGGCGTTCCTCAGGAGCAGCGCCAACGCGAAGCTGCCGGACGTACAGCTCATCCTCACCACCGCGCCGCTCGGCGTCGGGCCCTACCTGCCGCCCTTCACGGCGCCGTTCAAGGACGGCTTCGTCAGCCGCATCGTGATGCTGCGGCCGGAAAGCCGCGGCCAGGTGACGCTCGCCTCGTCCGATCCCGAGGCAGCGCCGCGGATCCGGCAGAATTTTCTCTCCACCGACAGCGACCGCCGCACGCTCCGCGCTGCCGTGCGGCTGGCGCAGGAGGTGGGCCGCCAGGCGCCGCTCAAATCCTTCATCGCCCGCGAGCTCGCGCCGGGCGCGGCGCGCGCGAGCGACGCCGACATCGACGCCTTCATCCGCGCCAGCGCCATCACCGTCCATCACCCGCTCGGCACCTGCCGGATGGGCAGCGACGAGAATGCCGTGGTGGACCCCGAGCTGCGCCTGCGCGGCGCCGAGGGGCTGCGCATCGTCGACGCCTCGGTCATGCCCGACCTCGTCGGCGGCAACATCAACGCCGCCGTCCTCATGGTGGCGGAGAAGGCCGCCGACCTCGTCCGGGGAACCGCGGTGCCGGCGAGCTAGGGCGTCACCCTGCGCTCCCCTCATCCCGTCATGCCCGGCCTTGAGCCGGGCATGCACGTCTTAGGGACAATTCACCACAGAGACACGGAGGACACGGAGAGGTGCTGTGCGGCTCTGGCCTCCGTGTTCTCCGTGTCTCTGTGGTGAATCTTTCGTTGGGTTGCGTGGATGGCCGGGTCAAACCCGGCCATGACGACTTCTGACGAATCGGATTCACCATTCCGACACCGGAGTAGCGGCACCGCCGAGGATCGCGATACCATCCGGCAAGGGGGTATCGATGCTGATCCCGCGGGCCGATTTCGTCGATCTCGCCGAGCTGGCGGCGCACCGCCAGGCCTGCTGGGAGTACCAGCGCGAGCACGTGGCCGCACGCTCGCCGCTGCATCGCCGGGCCTGGAACGGCGTCGAGCCGCCGCGGCGGCTGGAGGCGCTCGCCGAGCTGCCGCTCATCGACAAGGAGATGCTGCGCGAGAGCCAGCGGGCGCACCCGCCCTTCGGCGACTATCTCGCCGCATCGCCCGACACCGTCTCGCGCGTGCACCGCACCTCCGGCACCACCGGCACGGCGATGAACCTGGCGCTCTCGGCAGCGGATGCCCATGAGACTGCTGTCGTGGGTGGCCGCGCGCAGGCGGCGAGCGGTCTCGGGCCCGGCCACCGCGTCGTCCACTGCCTCAACTACCGGCTCTGGATGGGCGGCTACAGCGATCACGCGACCCTGGAGGCGACGGGCGCCGCGGTGATCCCGTTCGGCGTCGGCGACACACAGCTGCTGGTGCGGACGATCCGCGAGCTCCGCATCACCGCGATCTCCTGCACGCCCTCCTATCCCGCGGTGCTGGAGCGGGTGATCGCGGAGCATTTCCCGGATCTGAAGCCGAGCGACCTCGGCCTCGAGCTCGGCCTCTTCGGCGGCGAGGGCGGGCTCGACGATCCCGATTTCCGCCGCCGCCTGGAGGCGACCTGGGGGTTCCAGGTGCGGAACGCCAATTACGGCGTCTCCGACGTCTTCTGCAATTTCGCCGGCCAGAGCGAGGCCGACACCGACCTCCACTTCATGGCGCTCGACGTGCTGCATCCGGAGCTGATCGCGCCGGAGAGCGGCGCCGTGCTGCCCTGGCGCGAGGGCGAGAGCGGCGAGCTGGTGCTGACGCACATGAGCCGGCAATGCCAGCCGCTGGTGCGTTTCCGCACCGGCGACATCGTCCTGCTGACCGGCACTGGCCCGGCGCGCTGCGGCCGCACCGCGCCGCGCTTCCGCGTCGTCGGACGCAGCGACGACATGGTGGTGGTGCGCGGCATCAACGCCTTTCCGGCCCAGGTGGCGGCGGTCATCAATCGCAACGACGCGCTCTCGGGCGAGTACCGGATCGTGCTGGAGGGCGGCGGTCCCTATGACCTGCTGCCGGTGGAGGCGGAGGTGGCGGAGCGCGT
Source organism: Allostellaceae bacterium (assembly GCA_035523855.1). Lineage (GTDB taxonomy): Bacteria > Pseudomonadota > Alphaproteobacteria > ATCC43930 > CGMCC-115725 > DASZHJ01. Next base: position 1,155 of record DATKPX010000351.1, on the reverse strand, counting down.
CGGCGCGCCGCCGGCGGCGCTCGCGGAAACGGTGGCGGCGGCGATCAAGCGCGACATCGGCGTCACGGCGCGCGTCGCGCTGCTGCCCTTCGGCACGCTGCCGCGCACCGAGGGCAAGACGCGCCGGGTGGTCAGGAAGGATCGAGCATGACGGGAACCGTGCTGACGGAGGATGCGGGCGACGGCGTCCGGGTGGTGACGCTCAACCGGCCGGACCGCCTCAACGCCATCGTGCCGGCGCTGCTGGAGGATTTGATCGCCGCCCTCCACGCCGCCGACCGCGATCCCGCCATCCGCGCGGTGGTGCTGACCGGCGCCGGCCGCGCCTTCTGCTCCGGCGACGACCTCAGGGAGTTCGGCGAGCAGTCCAGCGACGAGAAGACGACCCGCGCCTATATCGAGCGCATCCAGGACGTCACGCGGGCGATCGTGCTGGGCGACACGCCGGTCGTCGGCGCGATCCGCGGCTGGGCGGTGGGCGGCGGACTCGAATGGACGATCAACTGCGACTTCGCCATCGCCGCCGAGGGCACGCGCTTCTTCTTTCCGGAAATCTCCTGGGGCGTCTTCGTCACCGGCGGCGTCAGCGCGCTGCTGCCGCGCCTCGTCGGCCTCGCGAAGGCGCGCGAGCTCATCATGCTGGGCGAGCGCTTCGACGCGGCGCAGGCGCGGGACTGGGGCCTGATCTGGAAAGTGGTGCCGGACGGCGATCTCCTGCCGACGGCGCTGGCGCTCGCCCGCCGCATCGCCGCGCTGCCGCCCGGGCCCGTGCGCGATCTCCGGCGCATCCTCGCGCGCCGCGACGGCGGCGGCCTCGACGCCGCGATGGCGGCGGAGACCGACGCAACGGTGCGCGGCTTCCTCGATCCCGAAACCGCGACGCGCATCGCCCGCTTCCGCTGAGCGCCACACCTTATATATGGGATATATGGGCCCGCAGAGCCGCCGGCCGGTAAGCTTTCGTTAACCACGTCGCGACTTTGTCAGTTTTGTCGCATTTTCTGCGCCGAACCGGCTTCCACTTCGGCGGAAAATGCTTCTAACGCCCGCGCACGCCGACCTCGTCGAGATGGCGCAGCAGGTCGGCGGGATCCTGGTACACGCGGTACGCGCCCGCTCGTTCCAGTTCCTCTTCTCCATAGCCGCCCGAAAGCA
>DATKPX010000350.1:0-6002 GCA_035523855.1 Allostellaceae bacterium | reverse complement strand
GTTCTCGCCCGAGCGCGAGATGCTGCAGGCGCTCATCGACAAGAGCCAGGAGAGCGTCGAGGGCACCGTGCGGCTGAAGCTCTACAAGGGCTTCGCCCGCGTGGTCGGCCGCAAGTCGCCGAAGAGCCTCTACAGCCTGGCGCACGTCACCTTCGAGGAGGACCAGGTCTACGACCAGCGCGACGCCGAGGGCTTCATCAAGCTGAACGCGCTGCGTCTGCGCCTCGCCAAGGCGCTGCGGAAATAGCGGTGCGGCGGATTGCCCTGCCGGCTTGGGGCGCGCTGGCGCTCGCGCTTGCCCTGGCCGCCTGCGCGCTGCCGGCGCCGGAGGCCGCCGGGCCGACTGTCGCGCATCGGGCGGATCGCCGCCCGGAGCCGGGCCTCACCGAGAAGCTGAGAGGCGACGACTACCGCGACGGCAACGGGGTGGCGCAGAGCTATGCCACGGCGCGGCGCTGGTACTGGCTCGCCGTCGATCACGGCAGCAGCAGCGCCGCGAACAACCTGGCGGCGCTCTTCCTCGACGGTCTCGGCGTGCAGCAGGACGTGCCGCAGGCGATCCGGCTCTACCGCCTGGCGGCATCGGGCGGCAATTCCTATGCGATGGCCAATCTCGGCGATCTCTACCGGCTCGGCAAAGGCGTCCAGAAGGACGATGCGGAGGCGGCACGCTGGTATCAGCGCGCGGTCGATGCCGGCCCCAACCCGGTGGCGGCGAACAATTTGGCGCTCGCCTACGAGAACGGCCGCGGCGTGCCGCCGAATCTCGACCGGGCGGCGCAGCTCTATCGCGCCGCGGCGGAAGCCGGCAATCCAGTGGCGATGGTCAATCTCGGCAATCTCTACGCCACCGGCCGCGGCCTCGCGCGCGACGACAAGGAGGCAGTCGCCTGGTACCGCCGCGCCGCCGATCTCGGCAACGCCGCCGGCGAGCGCAATCTCGGCCTCATGTATCTCGAAGGCCGCGGCGTGCCGCAGGACCTGGTGGAAGCGGCGCGCTGGCTGAAGCTGCCGCAGCCGACGACGCGCTGACGCCTCGATCCCTCTTTGAGCGTCATGGCCGGGCGTGACCCGGCCATCCACGCCGCACCATCGCGCGGCTGCAAGACGTGGACGCCCGGCACGAGGCCGGCATGACGGGAAAAGGAAGAGAGACTACAGCGCCGGCTCCGGCAAGCCGCGCCGACGGCAGGCGGCGACGAGGGTGTTGCGCAAGAGGCAGGCGATGGTCATCGGGCCGACGCCGCCCGGCACCGGCGTGATGGCGCCGGCGATGCCCTGCGCCTCGCCATAGGCGACGTCGCCGACGAGGCGCGACTTGCCGTCCGCGCCGGCAATGCGGTTGATGCCGACATCGATCACCGTGGCGCCGGGCTTGATCCAGTCGCCCCGCACCATCTCCGCCTTCCCCACCGCCGCCACCAGGATGTCGGCGCGGCGGCAGACCGCGGCGAGATCGCGGGTGCGGGAATGGGCGATGGTGACGGTGCAGTCCGCCGCCAGCAGCAGCGCCGCCATCGGCTTCCCCACGATCGCCGAGCGGCCGAGCACCGCCGCCTCGAGACCGGCGAGGCTGGGCAGGGTCTGGCGCAGCAGCAGCATCGCGCCCAGCGGCGTGCAGGGCACGAGGCCGGCGCCGCCGCCCCAGAGCAGGCCGACGTTCCGGCTGTGGAAGCCGTCGACGTCCTTGGCGGGATCGAGCGCCTCGAGCGTCGCGCGCGCATCGAGGCCGGCGGGGAGCGGCAGCTGCACCAGCACGCCATCCACCTCGGGATCGGCATTGAGACGCAGCACCAGGGCCAGCAGCTCCGCCTGCGATGCGCTCGCCGGCAGCTTGTGCTCGAAGTTGCGGAAGCCGGCCTCCAGCGCCGCCTTGTGCTTGGAGCGCACATAGACCTCGCTGGCGGGATCGGCGCCCGCCAGCACCGTGGCGAGGCCCGGCGCCACGCACGCGGCGCGCGCCGCCTCGGCGACACGGGCGCGGAGCGCCGCCGCCGCGGACTTGCCATCGATCACTCGGGTATCGACCACGGACGCAATCCTTCGCTGATGAGAGGGGCGAGGCGGGCCGGATCGCCCGCGACCTCGACGAGCTTGCGGCGGTCGCCGGCGCCGAGCGCCAGGGAAAAGTCGCGCGCCGGCAGGTGGAAGAGCTTCGCCAGCAGGCGGATCAGCGCCGCGTTCGCCTTGCCGTCGACCGGCGGCGCGGTCACCGCCACCGCGAGCGCCACGCCGCCATCGGCCTCGCGCCGCAAGCCGATCACCCGCTCGGCCGACGCCCGGGGCTTCAGGCGCACGGCGATCTTGATGCCGTCACTGCCGCGGCTGCAGCAGGCGGGCAGCGGCGCCTCAGCCAACGTACTCGTAGATCAGGTTGTTGATGAAGTAGAGCAGCAGGATGAGGATGACCGGCGAGATGTCGATGCCGCCCAGGTTCGGCATCAGGCGCCGGATCGGCCGCAGCGCCGGCTCGGTCAGGCGATAGAACAGCTCCGAGAGCGACGCCACCACGCGGTTATAGGTGTTCACCACGTTGAAGGCGATGAGCCAGCTCATGATGGCGGCCGCGATCAGCACCCAGACATAGATCTGGATCACCGTGTGGATCAGGATCAGGAGTGAGTACATCGAGCCGCCGCCCCCTCGCGCATGTGCCGCCGAGACGCGAGGTCGCGTCGGCGCGGAAAACGCGGCAAACCCTAGCGGCGGGCGGCTTTTCCGGCAAGGCCGGGCCCGAATCTTGACAGGAAACGCCCCCGTCCCCATAGTCCGGCCCGCTTTCGAGGCCAGCGCGGGACACCAGCGTCCCGCGGCATCGGGATGGGGCCGTAGCTCAGCTGGGAGAGCGTCGCGTTCGCAATGCGAAGGTCAGGGGTTCGATCCCCCTCGGCTCCACCATCCCCGGTCTTGCAAGATCACACACCTCATCTTCAATCCCGCGGCGCGATCGTGATCGTCAGCACGTGGTCGCCGCGGCGGCGGCATTGGGTGCAGCGCAGCTTCTTCTCCACGTCGATGAGGCGGTCGTGCGGCGCGCGGCCGCGGGAGAGCCGCGCCAAGGTCAGCTCGCGCTTGCGGTTGCAGCGGAAGCAGACCGCCTCGATGCGGTGCCAGACCTGCAGGTCGCGCAGGCGAATGGCGTAGCGCGGCGGCAATCCCGTGCTCTCGGGCCGCATGGATCGGCACAGCCTCCGGTATGATGTTCTCTTTTTGTTCTCGCTGAGGATGCAGCCGAAAACCGCCGGAGGCAAGCCCGGCAGAAGGGTTAGCGGAAGTCAGGACGCTCTCTTTCGGCGGTGGGGCTTGCCTCGCGGCGGTGCCGGCGCGCTCTAGTAGTCGTAGCGCCAGTCGAGGCCGACCTGGCTCGAGCCGTCGGCGCCCATGCTGCTCTGGGCGGTGACGTGCGGCATGATCTCGATCTCGACGCGGCTGCGCGTCGATTGCGTCGAGGCGCCCTGCTCCACGCCGACGAAGACGCCGGGAGCGATGTACTTGCCGCCGCTCACCGTCGGCGTGGTGTCGCTGCTGTTGCTGGCATTGTTCTGGTTGGTCACCGAGGTCGAGGACTGCAGCGTGCTGGAGTTGGAGCCGCTGCCGAAGCTCAGGCGGTCGAGGCCGGTGGCATTGCGCAGGCGGTCGAGCACGTCGGGGCCGCCGCCGGCGAGCGTCGAGGCGGCATAGGCGAGCTGCAAGCCCTGGCCCGGCGTGATCTGGCTCGCGTCGCGGCCGAACAGCACCCGCGACAGGATCTGGTCCTGCGGCACCTGCGGCTCTGAGGTGAGCGTCAGCTTCGGCGCCGAGGCGCTGCCGCGGAGCAGGATCTGCGCGGTGATGTCGGTGGCGGCATATTCCGCCAGGAGATCGATCTGCGGATCGATGAGCGTGCCGCCGGGAAAACTGATCGTGCCGCGCCGGATGATGAAATCCTTGCCGAGCAGCGACAGCGTGCCGCGCACCGCCTGCAGCCCGCCGGCGATCGCCGGCTGCCCCGCGGTGCCGGTGATGGCGATCTGGCCGCGCCACTCGCTGTCGAGGCCGCGGCCGCGCACGAAGGTCTGGCCGGGGATGTCGAGCTTGACGTCGAGCGCAATCGGCACGCCGGTGTCGCCGCCGGTGGAAGGCTTCGGCGGCCGCTCGCCGTCATTGACCTCGACCACGTCCAGCTTGACGACGCTGGGCGGCAGGCGATCGGGAATGCGGAACTCGCCCTGCGGCACCTGGATCTGGGCGGTGAGCTTGGGCGCGCCGAGAGTGCCGTCGACGCGGACATCGGCGTTGGCGGTGGCGCGCGCCTCGTCGCTCTTGGCGACCAGGAAACGCGTCAGCTTCGCCTGCAGATCGAGGCTGCCGGACTGGGCGAGATCCACCGTGCCGGCGGCAGCGAGCTTGCCCTCCGCGCCATCGTCGGCATCGAGGCGCACCAGGCGGAGCCGGCTCAGATCGCCATCGACCTCGAGACCGAGATTCCTGAGCTCGGTACCGAAGGCCTGGTTCTGGTAATAGCCGCCGTCGAGGGTGAGCCGGCCGCCGGTCGCCGGCGCGTCGAGCGTGCCGCCGACGGTGAGCGCGAGCTGGTAATGGCCGGCGACGCGATCCTCGCCGATCGGCAGCAGTGCCGCGATGGTCTCCAGCTTGCCGTCGCCGTCGACGCGCAGCCCGATCCGCTGATCCCGGGGAATGGCGATCGAGGGCGGCTCGGCGGCGATACGCACCGGCACCGTGCCCTTGAGGTGCAGCAGCTCGCCGTCATGGCTCGCCACCGAGCCGGCGAGATCGAGCTGGCCCTCATGGGGCACGACCTCGAGCTCGACACTCACCGGCGGCAGCGCCTCGGTCGCGGCGCCGAGGAGCCGCAGCTCGCGACCGTTGAGGGTCATGCGGCCGCGCGGCGTCGCCACCGGACCGGAGAGATCGGCGGCGGCATCGATGGTGCCGGAGACGTTCTTGCCCGCGAGCCGGCCGAAGGGCGCGAGGGGCAGCCGGTCGATCGCGAGCTTCAGGACGAGATCGTTTCCGGTGAGCGCAGCGTTGCCTTTCAGGGAGCCCCCGGCAATGTCGAGATCGAGATCGTCGACGCGATAGTTCCTGGTGCCGACGGCGAGACGCAGCGGCCGGCGCAGCGCAGCGGTGTCCTTGTCGAGCTTGCCGGTGAGCTGGCTCAGCGTGATGCGCTCCCCGGTCTTGGCGTGGCTCCAGTCGCCGGCGAGCGCAAGGCTCAACGGCAGGCCGCGCCGGTCCGCCGGATTGCCGGCCGGCAGCAGGCGGCCATCCGCCGCGCCCTTGAAGGCGATCGCCTCGGCGGACCGCGCCGTCGCCTCGAGGTGGACCTTCGCCAGGCGCGCTTCGCCCGCGTCGAGATTGCCCACATCGAGGGTGGCGTTGCCGCGCAGGCTGCCGCTCGCGAGTCCGGTCGCCTTGCCAGTGAGCATCACGCGGGCGAGGCGCAGCGCCTCCGCACCCTCGCCCGCCGCCAGCGCGTTGCCATCGAGGATGAGCTCGGCGCTCTGGCCGTTGCCGGCGCCGAGCGTGAGCGCGAGATCGGCGCGGCCGGCGAGCGGCGTGCCCGCGAGCGCGGACCAGGGATGGAGATCCGGCACCTTGCCGGTGAGCTTGCCGGCAGCGAGGCCGCTCGCGAGGTTGACGTCGAGCTGGCCGTCGAGCCGCGCGCCCGCCGCCGTCGCCACCAGCTTCGACACGGCAACGCGGTCGGCGGTGGGCCGGCTGAAGCCGGCCTCGATGCGCCCGCGCAGATCGGGCGCTTCGACATCGGCGGCGAGCGTGCCGCTCGGCTGGGTGAGATCGCCGACGGTGATGGTGCCGGCGAGCTTGCGGAGAAGCACCCGCTCGGTGCCGAGATCGCGGCCGTCGAGCCGCGCCGTCAGGCTCGGATGCCCGGCGCTGCCGCCGAGCTCGCCGGCGAGCCTGATTTCGCCGCGCAAGGGCGTGCCGAGCGCCGGCGCGAGCGGCGCCAGCCTCGGCAGGCTGACGGCGAATTTGCCGGC
>DATKPX010000349.1:0-14835 GCA_035523855.1 Allostellaceae bacterium | reverse complement strand
TACAACGTGGTCGACGACGAGCCGCTCACCCATCGCGACGTCGTCGACACGCTGGCGGGCGCGCTCGGCGCGCAGCCGCCGCGGCTGCCGCCCGCCTGGCTGGCGCCGGTCTTCGGCTCGCTGGGCGGGCTGCTGGCGCGCTCGGAGCGCATCTCCAACCGCAAGCTCCGCAGCGCCGCGCCGTGGCGGCCGGCTTTCCCGAGCCTGCGCGAAGGCTGGCCCGCGGTGGTGGCGGCGCTGCGCCGATCCGGCAAAGCGTGAGCAGGCCTGCGGCCGGCGCTGACGTGCGATCAGAGAGACGGTGAGAAAGTCCTTCTCCGCCCGCTTGCGGGGGGAGAAGGATTTAGGATGAGGTGGGTGTTGATCGAGGACGTGGGACTCATCATCGAGAGTCCCCCACCTCACCTAGCCTCTCCGCCCCCGAGGGCGGAGAGGGATTTTGTTTATTGCCTTTGCGATCAGGCCGCTTTGACGCCCGCCGCCTTCACCTCGTTGCTCACATGCGCCTCGAACTTCTTGAAGTTGTCGGCGAAGCGCTTGGTGAGCTCGCGGGCGGTGTCGTCGTAGGCCGCCTTGTCGGACCAGGTGTTGCGCGGGTTCAGCACCTCGCTCGGCACGCCCGGGCAGCTCTTCGGCACGTTGAGGCCGAAGAAGGGATCGCGCTCGGTCGGCACGCTCCTCAGCTTGCCGTCGAGCGCCGCGCGCACCAGCGTCCGCGTGTGCTGGATCTTCATCCGCTGGCCGGTGCCGTAGGCGCCGCCGGACCAGCCGGTGTTGACCAGCCAGCAGTCGGTCTTGTGCTGGCGGATGCGGTCGCCCAGCATCTTGGCGTAGGTGGCGGGATGGCGCGGCATGAAGGGGGCGCCGAAGCAGGTGGAGAAGGTCGCCTGCGGCGCGTTCCCCATGCCCTTCTCGGTGCCGGCGACGCGCGCCGTGTAGCCGGAGAGGAAGTGATAGACCGCCTGGTCCGGCGAGAGCTTGGCGATCGGCGGCAGCACGCCGAAGGCATCCGCCGTCAGCATGATGACGTTGGAGGGATGCCCGGTGACGCCGGTCGGGCTCACATTCGGGATGAAGTCGATCGGATAGCAGGCGCGCGTGTTCTCGGTGAGGCTCTGGTTGTCGAGATCGGGCTCGCGCGTGACCGGATCGAGCACCACATTCTCGAGCACGGTGCCGAAGCGGCGGACGGTGGCGTAGATCTCGGGCTCGGCCTCGGCGGAGAGGCGGATCACCTTGGCGTAGCAGCCGCCTTCGAAGTTGAAGAGGCCCTTCGGGCTCCAGCCGTGCTCGTCGTCGCCGATGAGGGTGCGCGAGCCGTCGGCGGAGAGCGTGGTCTTGCCGGTGCCGGAGAGGCCGAAGAAGACGGCGCTGTCGCCCTTCGATCCCACATTCACCGAGCCGTGCATCGGCAGCACGTCGCGCGGCGGCAGCAGGAAGTTGAGGAGGCCGAAGACCGACTTCTTGATCTCGCCCGCGTAGCGCGTGCCGCCGATCAGCACCAGCCGCTCGGTGAAGTTGACGAGGATGAAGACCTCGGAGTTGAGCTTGTCGATGGCGGGCGTCGCCTCGAAAAGCGGCGCGTGGATAATGGTGAAGTCCGGCTGGAAGCTGCGGATCTCCGCCGGGCTCGGGCGCAGGAACATGTTGCGCGCGAAGAGGCTGTGCCAGGCGCTGTCGCTGATGAGGCGCACCGAGACCCGGTAGTCCGGATCGGCGCCGGCGAAGCTGTCGGTGACGAACGCCTCGCGGCCCTGATAGTAGGCGAGCATGCGCTGCTTCAGGCTCTCGAACACCTCGGGCTGGACGCGCTGGTTGATGGCGTTCCAGTCGACCTCGGACTTCGTCGTCGGATCCTCGACGATGAACTTGTCCTTGGGCGTGCGGCCGGTGTGCACGCCGGTGATCGCGACGAAGGCGCCACCCGCGCCGACCTCGCCCTCGCGACGCCGGATCGCGTGCTCGTAAAGAAGGGGCACGCTCAGGTTCCAGTGCACCGCCGACAGCCGGCGGAAGCCCTGCTGATCGAGACCCACCGATCCCTTGGGTCCGATCTCGCCCGATGTTCCATCCATCACGTCGCGTTTCCTCGTTTTCGTGGATTATCGTTAAGATCAGGCCAGCGCTGCCGGCCCGCGCGCGGACGATAGCCGAGAGGCACCCGTCGAGCAATCGCGGGATCGAGCCGCTGCGCCGATCTCAAAGCGTGGTTAATGTGGCGTGGCCGAGCGCCGCGAGTCCATCGCCGGTGCCGGCGACGGCCGTGGCAAATTCGAGCCGGGCAATCGTACCGCGATTGCGAAGATCGGCGCCCTCGGGATCGAGCCCGGTGAAGCGCCAGTCGCCCGCGAGGCCATGGGCATCGAGCAGCATCTTGCGGCGCGCGGCATCGGCGTTGAGTGCGCTCACCATTTCCGCCTCCTGCACCGCCCAGTCCGGCGCCGCCGTCGGCAGCAGATCGTCCGCCGCGATCCAGTGGATGCGGCCGAACCCGGCCACCAGATGGGCGCGCGCAACGGCGATGCGGTAGAGGTGGAAGTCGGCGAAGCCCGCATAGAGCTCCGCCGCCGGATGGCGGGCGAGAAAGCGCTGCCGGAGCCGCGGTTCCGCGCTGGTTTCGGCCGCGCCCAGGACGGTGACGCGCGGCCCCATCAGCGGGTCGTCGTATCCGACGGTGCCGTCGAACAGCAGCGAGACGCGGGGCTCGCGCTTGATGTTCTTGGCATGCTCGGAGAGATCGGAGATCAGCAGCAGCGGCGTGCCGTCGTGATCGAGCGCCGCCAGCACCAGGGAGGCGAAGGGCCACCCCTCCTGGGAGGTGGCGAGCGCCGCCCGATCGGTGGCGCGGATGACGGCGCGGGCCTGGCGGGCGGGTGTCGCGGCGAGAGCGGGGCTGGCCATGCCACAATCTTAGCCCGGCGGATCGGCCCGGCAATGGGCGGAACGTCCCTTGGCGGGCTTGACGGCGGGGCCCCAGGCGGTTCAAACCCCAATCCGGACGGGCTTTCGGGCTCTGCCCCAAAGGCGCCACAGTGGCAGGAGAAAATCTTGGTGATCAAGGGAACTTCGGGGATCGCCCCGCAGAGCCAGCCGGCACAGGAAAAGGACCGCTTCGTGGGCTCCACCATCGCGCTCGTCGATGACGATCGCAACATCTTGACCTCGGTCGCCATGGCGCTCGAGGCCGAGGGTTTCACCGTCCGGACCTATTCCGACGGCGCCGAGGCGCTGAAGGCGCTCGGCCAGCAGCCGGTCGATCTCGCCATTCTCGACATCAAGATGCCGCGCATGGACGGGCTCGAGCTGCTCGGCCATCTGCGCAAGCAAAGCCAGATGCCGGTCATCTTCCTCACCTCGAAGGACGACGAGGTGGACGAGGTGCTGGGCCTGCGCATGGGCGCCGACGACTACATCAAGAAGCCGTTCTCCCAGCGCCTCCTCATCGAGCGCATCCGCGCGCTCTTGCGCCGCGGCGAGATGGCGCGCGGCGAGACCGAGGGCGAGCCGGTGATCCAGCGCGGCGACCTGCTGCTCGATCCGACGCGGCATCAATGCAGCTGGAAGGCCGAGAGCGTCGATCTCACGGTGACCGAATTCCTGATCCTGAAGGCGCTGGCGCTCCGGCCCGGTCACGTCAAAAGCCGCGACCAGCTGATGGACAGCGCCTACGGCGAGCACATCTACGTCGACGACCGCACCATCGACAGCCACATCAAGCGGCTGCGCAAGAAGTTCAAGGCGATCGACGGCGAGTTCTCGCAGATCGAGACGCTCTACGGGGTGGGCTATCGCTACCGCGACCGATGATCAGGCCGCTGCGGTAGGAGCGGCCACCGCGGAGGCCGGCGAGGCGAGGGCGCGCGCGGCCGAGACGGTGGAGGTCGCGCGCCGCCCGCGCGGCGTGCTGCGCCGGCGCCTGTCGCCGCTCACCCGCCGCATCCTGGCGGTGAACGTGCTGGCGCTGGGACTGCTCGGCCTCGGCCTCCTCTATCTCGGTGAATACCGCAACAGCCTGATCGACACCGAGCTCGAGGCGCTGAAGACCCAGGGCGAGATCTCCGCCGCCGCCCTCTCGGAAGGCGCCGTCTTCGAGGTGCCGAACGAGCCGGAGCTGCTGATCCCCGATCTCGGCCGGCAGATGATCCGCCGGCTGGTGGAACCCACGCGCGGCCGCGCGCGCCTCTTCGATTCCAACGGGACGCTGGTCGCCGATACGCGCTGGCTCAACGGTCCCGGCGGTCCGGTGCAGATCGAGGCGCTGCCGCCGCCGCAGTCCGGCGACGGCCTCGGCCGCCTCGTCGACCGGATCGCCGCCAAGCTCCGCTCCTGGCTGCCGGCTTCCACCGACTATCCGCCCGATGTGGAGTACGTGGCGCCGACGGCGCAGGATTTTCCCGAGGTGGAGGCGGCGCTCGAGGGCGAGCCCACCCATGCGATCCGCCGCGACCGCGTCAACGGCGAGCTGGTGCTGAGCGTCGCGGTGCCGGTGCAGCGCTATCGCCAGGTGCTGGGCGCGGTGATGTTCTCCACCACCAGCCGCGGCATCGAGCAGGCGGTGCGCCTGGTGCGGCTGGAGATCCTCAAGATCTTCCTGATGGCGCTCACGGTGACGGTGCTGCTGTCGCTCTATCTTGCCGGCACCATCGCGCGGCCGATCCGGCGCCTCGCCATCGCCGCAGAGCGGGTGCGCCGCGGCCATGGCCGCCAGATGGCGATCCCCGATTTCACCCAGCGCGGCGACGAGATCGGCGAGCTGTCGCGGGCGCTGCGCGAGATGACCGACGCGCTCTGGCGCCGCATGGACGCGATCGAGCATTTCGCCGCCGACGTCGCGCACGAGATCAAGAACCCGCTCACCTCGCTGAAGAGTGCGGTGGAGACCGCGGTGCGCGTCAGCGATCCCGCCAAGCAGCGCCGGCTCCTCGACGTCATCGTCGAGGACGTGGGCCGGCTCGACCGTCTCATCAGCGACATCTCCGACGCCTCCCGCCTCGACGCCGAGCTGAGCCGCATCGAGGTCGAGCCGGTCTCGCTCGTCGACATGCTGCACGCCCTGGTGGACGTCTACGAGGCGACCGAGAAGGAAGGCGCGCCGCGGCCGGTGCTGGTGCTGCCGCCGGGCGTGGCGCGGGCGAAGCTGGTGGTGCCCGGCATCGAGAGCCGCCTCGGCCAGGTGTTCCGCAACCTGATCATGAACGCGATCTCCTTCAGCCCGCCCGGCGGCACCATCCAGATCACCGCCGAGCCCGCCGGCGAGTATGTCAACGTCATCGTCGACGACGATGGGCCCGGCATTCCCGAGGGCAAGCTGCAGGCGATCTTCGACCGCTTCTACACCGAGCGTCCCGCCGGCGAGAAGTTCGGGACCCATTCGGGCCTCGGCCTCTCGATCTCCAAGCAGATCGTCGACGCCCACCGCGGCACCATCCGCGCGGAGAACCGCCGCGACAGCCAGGGCAAGGTGATCGGCGCCCGCTTCACCGTCTGCCTGCCGGCCGCCGAGCGCGGCGCGGCCTGACGACGATTTTCACCACGGAGACCCGGAGGACAGGGAGAACAAGAGACCTTCTCCGTCTCCTCCGTGTCCCCGTGGCCAATTCTTCTCTGATCGCCGAGCGGTGCCGCCGGAGAGACGCAATCAGCCGGAGAGGCCCACCACGACTTCGTAGGTGGTGACGCCGTTCTGCTGCACCGGGCGCACCTTGGCGGGGAAGCCCTTGAGCTCGCCGGCGATCGCCTCGGCGTCGGCTTCGCTGCGGCCGCTCTCGATCACCATCTCGCCGCGCACCGGCGGGCCGCTGAGGGCGCGGAGCGCCGCCGGGGTGATCACCGGCGCCGTCGCCTGCTGCTGCGGCGGCGGGGCGGCGCGGGCGGGTTTGGCCGGCGTCGGCGGTGTCGCGGGACGCGCGGGAGCGGCGGCCGGAGCCTGGGCGATGGCGGCCGCGGGCGGTTTTGGTGCCGCGACGGGCGGGGCGGCGGGCGCCGGCGCGGCGGGTGCGGGCGCATGCGCGGTGGCGATCGGATGCGCGGGGGCATGCTCGGGCGCGCCCAGCGCCGGCAAGGGCGCCGGCGGTGTCACCGGCTCGACGGCGGCGACGATCGGCTCGGCCGGCCGCGGGTAGGGCGCGACCACGATCAGCGGCGGCTCCGGCGGCGCCGGGGGCAGCTCGGCCACCGCCACCACCTTGCTCTCGGGATGGCAGATCCACTCCCCCTTCAGCACCCGGAAGAGCCGGCAATCCTCGCCCGCAAGCGTCGAGATCGCATTGTCGCTCATGGACTTGCCGCTGCTCATCAGGGAGACGCCGTCGCCCAGGAAGGAGGCCACCGAGAGCACCGGCGGCAGCGCGCAGCCGCCGAGCGAGAGGAGGGCAGTCGCGCAGACCGTGAGCAGCGCAATGAGGCGCATCGGATCCTTTGGGCGGCTTGTCGGGAGGGCGACGGGGAGACTGCACCAGGCGCCTTAACGAAGCGTCAAAGCGCCGGCGGTCGGGCCTGCGGCCAAGGGTGACGGGAACATAATGAGAACTATTTTACAGTTGGACGCATTGACTTTAACCGCCGGCTGGCACACCTAGAGACCGCATGATCCGGGTACATGGCACGACGGTGGCGCTAAACGGCGCGGGCATCCTCATCCGAGGGCCGTCCGGAAGCGGCAAGAGCGATCTCGCCCTGCGCCTTATCGATGCCGGCGCCCGCCTGGTGGCGGATGATCAGACCGAGCTCTGGCGGCGCGACAGCGCGGTGATCGCGCGCTCACCGGCGACGATCGCCGGCCAGATGGAGGTGCGCGGCCTCGGCATCCTGCGTTTCCCGCACCTTGCCGAGGCGCCGCTGCGGCTGGTGCTCGACCTCGTTGCTCCCGAGGCGGTGGAGCGCCTGCCGGAGCCGCAGACCTGCGACTATCTCCAATGCCCGATCCCGCTCCTGGCGCTCGCGCCCTTCGAGGCCTCGGCGCCCCTGAAGGTGCGCCTCGCGGTCGATCGCTTGGTGAAGTCCCGGCGCGCTCCTATAGTCGTGGCGCCATGACCACCACAGCGGCCCCGCCGGCGGAGCACAAGACGCCGGCATCCGGATCCGCGGTGACGACGAGCGCCAGCCGGGTGCTCGTCGTCACCGGCATTTCCGGCGCCGGCCGCGCCACCGCGCTCAAGGCCTTGGAAGATCTCGGCTACGAGGCGGTCGACAACCTGCCGCTCTCGCTGGTGCCGGCGCTGATGGGGCATCGGCCGCTGAAGGCGCCGCTGGCGCTCGGCGCCGACGTGCGCACGCGCGACTTCGGCGCCAGCGCGCTCGCCGACACGCTCGACCGCATGGCGGTCGAGGGCGGCGCCCGGGCGCTGGTGGTGTTCCTCGACTGCGACGATGCGCATCTGGTGCAGCGCTTCACCGAGACGCGGCGGCGCCATCCGCTCGCCGCGGACCGTCCCGTCATCGACGGCATAAGGCTCGAGCGGCAATATGTTTCGCCCTTGCGCGAGCGGGCCGACCTCGTTATCGATACCAGCGAACTCAGCCCCGCCGATCTGAAGCGCGTCCTCACCGGTCACTTCGCGCTCGACCGATCGCCGGGGATCGCGCTCTCGGTGCTCTCCTTCTCGTATCGCCACGGACTGCCGCGTGATGCCGATATCGTTTTCGATGCGCGCTTCCTGCGCAATCCGCACTACGTGGCGACGCTCAAGCCGCTCACCGGTCTCGATCCCGCGGTCGGCGCCTATATCGCCGCCGACGAGGACCTCCCCGATTTCTTCCGTCACGTCACGGAGCTGGTGCAGCCGCTGCTGCCGCGCTTCGAGCGCGAGGGCAAGAGCTACCTCACCATCGCCATCGGCTGCACCGGCGGCCGCCATCGCTCCGTCTACCTGGCGGAGCGGCTGGCGGCCTGGCTCGGCGAGCGGGGCCGCGGCGTGAGCGTCCGGCACCGCGACATCGGTCGTCCGGGCGATCCGCAGCGTCCGGAGCCTGCCGCCGAGAGTTCATCGAAGGATCGCTCATGATCGGAATGGTCATCGTCACCCACGGCCGGCTCGCCGCGGAGTTCATCGCGGCGCTCGAGCATGTGGTGGGGCCACAGCGCGACGTCGCCGCGATCTGCATCGGGGCCGAGGACGACATGGAGCAGCGGCGGCAGGACATCCTGCGCGCGGTGCGCGAGGTGGACAGCGGCGACGGCGTGGTGCTGCTGACGGACATGTTCGGCGGCACGCCCTCCAACCTCGCGATCTCGGTGATGGACCGGCCGAAGGTCGAGGTGATCGCCGGCATCAACCTGCCGATGCTGATCAAGCTCGCGAGCCTGCGGCAGACCGAGAGCCTCGCCAACGCGGTGCGCGGCGCGCAGGAAGCCGGCCGCAAATACATCAACGTCGCGTCCCAGCTGCTGGCCGACGCGCGCGGATGAACGACGCGCAGGACAGCGCGGCCGCCGGCGAAATCCGGCGCACGGTCACGATCTGCAACAAGCGCGGCCTGCACGCCCGCGCCGCCGCCCGCTTCGTCAAGCTCGCCTGGCAGTTCGACGCCGAGGTGACGGTGCGCAAGAACGGCAGCGCTGTCTCCGGCCGCTCCATCATGGGGCTGATGATGCTGGCCGCCGGTCCCGGCACCGACATCGAGTTGATCGCCACCGGTCGCGAGGCGGAGCGCGCCGTGGCGGCGCTCGCCGATCTCGTCGGCGGTGGCTTCGATGAGGAGTGACGGAACCCGCCGCGGCGAGCGCGTGCTGAGCGGCCTCGGCGTCTCGCCGGGGATCGCCATCGGTCCCGCCTTCGTCAGCGAGGAGGGCGAGGTCGCGGTGCCCGAGCGCCGCATCGACGCCCACGAGGTCGCGGCGGAGCGCCAGCGCTTCGAGAGCGCGGTCCAGTTCTCGCTGAAGCAGCTCAAGAAGCTCAAGGGAAAGGCGGGCGCGCTGCCGGAATCGGCGGCGGAGGAGATGGGCTACCTGCTCGATGCCCATATCGCCATGCTCTCCAACTCGCGCCTGGTGCGCGGCGTCGAGCGGCGCATCCGCGAGGAGCGCATGAACGCCGAGCAGGCGGTGCAGACCGAGATCGCCGCCATCGGCCAGAGCTTCGCCGCCATGACCGACGCCTATCTGGCGCAGCGCGTCGACGACGTGCGCGAGGTGGGGGCGCGCCTCCTGCGCAACCTCACGCAGACGCCCTATGCCGCCTTCCAGCACATCGCGCCCGGCTCGGTGATCCTGGCGGAGGAGCTGAGCCCCGCCGACACCGCGCTCATGGATCCGCGCCGGGTGGCGGGCTTTGCGGCGGTGCTCGGCGGCTCGCAGAGCCACACCGCGATCATGGCGCGCGCCTTGAGCCTGCCGGCGGTGCTCGGCGTTGCCGAGCTGCTGGTCGGCGTGCAGAACGGCGACACCGTGGTGGTGGACGGCGTCGCGGGCACCATCATTCTCAATCCTACTTCCGCCACGATCGAGCGCTACGAGCGGCGCCAGGACGAATTCCGCCGCGAGCTGCGTCAGCTCGCGCGGCTGAGGCGGGTGCCGGCGGTGACACGGGACGGCGAGGAGATCACGCTCGAGGCCAACCTGGAATTGCCGCGCGAGCTCGAGCAGGCGCTCGCCGCCGGCGCCCAGGGCCTTGGCCTGGTGCGCACGGAGTTCCTCTACATGAACCGCGAGGATCTCCCCGACGAGGAGGAGCAGTACCAGGCCTACAGGACCCTGGTGCGCGGCATGGAGGGGAAGCCCGTCACCATCCGCACCCTCGACATCGGCGGCGACAAGCTGGCGGCACCCCTCGCCGAGAGCCTCGACAGCGAGAGCGCCAATCCGGCCCTGGGCCTGCGCGCGATCCGCCTCTCGCTCAAGGAGCGCAAGCTGCTCGACGCGCAGCTGGCGGCGATGCTGCGCGCGAGCGCCGAGGGGCCGGTCCGGATGCTGCTGCCGATGGTCTCATCCGTCGACGAGGTGCGCCGCACCCGCGAGGCGCTGACCCAGGTGGCGCGGCGGCTCCGCCGGCGCGGCCTCGACTTCGCCGATCCGCTGCCGCCCTTGGGCGTGATGATCGAGATCCCCGGCGCGGCGCTCTCCGCCGACGCGCTCGCCAGCGAGGCCGACTTCTTCGCCATCGGCACCAACGATCTCATCCAGTACACGCTGGCGATCGACCGCGGCGACGAGCAGGTGGCGCATCTCTATAACCCGCTGCATCCGGCGGTGCTGCGCCTCATCCAGTTCTCGATCGAGGCGGCGCTGCGCGCGCGCATTCCCGTCAGCGTCTGCGGCGAGATGGCGGGCGATCCGCGCTTCACCGCGCTGCTGCTCGGCCTCGGCATCCGCGATCTCTCGATGGCGCCCAGCAACATCGGCCGCGTCAAGCGCCGCATCCGCCACCTCGACCTCGCCGCCGCCCAGCGCCGCGCGCGCGCCATCATGGACCAGATGGACGACGCCAGGATCGCCAGCCTGCTCGACGACTTCAACGCGCTGACGTGAGCGGGACCTCGATCACCTCGATCGCGGTCTCGAACAGCGCGCGCTCCGCCGAGCCCCAGGCATCGGCGAGCGGCTGCAGGAACTCGAAGGTGAGCGAGCCCAAAATCATGTTGACCGCGCGGTCGTCGTCGGCGAGCGGCAGGTAGAGCCGGTTGACGATGAGGTCGACGTTCTTGGCGCCGACATAGCTGCTGCGCAGGAAGACCGGCCGCCGCTTCTCCTGCACCAGGCGATAGATCCGGCACACCGCCTCGGCGCGGGCCGCGCTGGAGACCTCTTCCGGATAGGCGCCGGTGTAGTCCCGGCCGAAGGCCTGGGCGAGCGCCGTGCCGATCAGGCGATAGCGGAACCGCGCGCCGATGACTTCGACCAGCTGCAGATGCGGCAGCAGCTTCGGGATCTCGATCGGATCGATGTCGCGGCGGCTCGGCATCGCGCGTTCGCCGCGCTGGCGCCGCCAATAGGCGAGTGTCTCGGCGAGAATCGGATCAGCGCGATAGTCGTATTCCACCACGCACCACACGGGAGCAGTCCAGGGACACCATGATCCTCCGTGGTAAAGGAGCCATGAATTTGCCCCTTATGGATGTGGTGCGTCCACCGGCGCGCTGCGGACCGGCCGGAAGTCCTTGCTTTCCATGCATAAAGGGCAGCGGCCCACAAACTTGCTCCGGCGACGGACTTGCCCGGGCGGACCCCCGCTGCTATATCGCCGCGTCTCGATTTTCCCCCACCCAGGAGTGGCTCCATGGCCAAAGCTGCCGACTACAAGGTCGCCGATATGTCGCTTGCGGATTGGGGGCGGAAGGAGATCTCGATCGCCGAGAGCGAGATGCCCGGCCTGATGGCGATCCGCGAGGAGTACGGGCCGAAGAAGGCGCTCAAGGGCGCCCGCATCGCCGGCTCGCTGCACATGACGATCCAGACCGCGGTGCTGATCGAGACGCTGAAGCACCTCGGCGCCGACGTGCGCTGGGCCTCCTGCAACATCTTCTCGACCCAGGATCATGCCGCCGCGGCGATCGCTGCCGCGGGTACCCCGGTCTTCGCCTACAAAGGCGAGTCGCTGGAGGAGTACTGGGAGTACACCCACCGCATCATGGAGTGGGGCGACGGCGGCACGCCCAACATGATCCTCGACGACGGCGGCGACGCCACGCTGCTGGTGCATCTGGGCATGCGCGCGGAGCAGGACGCCTCGGTGCTGGCGAAGCCCACCAACGAGGAGGAGGAGGTGCTCTACGCCGCGATCAAGCAGCGGCTCGGCGCCAAGCCCGGCTTCTACGCGGCGCTCGGCAAGGCGATCAAGGGCGTCACCGAGGAGACCACCACCGGCGTCCACCGCCTCTATCAGATGGCGAAGGAGGGCCGGCTGCTGTTCCCCGCCATCAACGTCAACGACAGCGTGACGAAGTCCAAGTTCGACAATCTCTACGGCTGCCGCGAGAGCCTCGTCGACGGCATCCGCCGCGCCACCGACGTGATGATGGCCGGCAAGGTCGCCGTCGTCGCCGGCTTCGGCGATGTCGGCAAGGGTTCCGCCGCCTCGCTGCGCAATGCCGGCGCCCGGGTGATGGTGACCGAGATCGATCCGATCTGCGCGCTGCAGGCGGCGATGGAAGGCTATCAGGTGGTGACGATGGACGAGGCCGCCGCGCTCGGCGACATCTTCGTGACTGCCACCGGCAACGTCGACGTGCTGACGCTCGACCACATGCGGCGCATGAAGGACCGTGCCATCGTCTGCAACATCGGCCACTTCGACAGCGAGATCCAGATCAGCGCGCTCCGGAACTACAAGTGGGACGAGGTGAAGCCGCAGGTCGACGAGGTGGAGATGCCCGACGGCAAGCGGCTCATCGTGCTGGCCAAGGGCCGCCTGGTGAATCTCGGCTGTGCCACCGGCCATCCGAGCTTCGTGATGAGCGCTTCCTTCAGCAACCAGGTGCTGGCGCAGATCGAGATCTTCGCCAACCCCGGCAAGTACCAGCGCCAGGTCTATACGCTGCCCAAGCACCTCGACGAGCGGGTGGCGGCGCTTCACCTCGCGAAGCTCGGCGTGAAGCTGACCCAGCTCACGCCGCAACAGGCGCAATATCTCGGGATCGCCGCGCAGGGCCCCTTTAAGCCGGACCACTACCGTTATTGAAGATTAACGCAAAGGTTAACCGCGCGAATCCCGGCGTTTTTCCCTGGGAATGGGTTGGCGTTAAGCGATAATTTCCCTCGCGCGGTGCACCGTCGCGGGGGCGCCGGCAATTGACGGGGGAGCGGGTGCGGCCTCAGGCGTGGCTTGGTCTGGTCGGGGTGCTGTTGCCGATCGCGTCGGCGACCGCGGCCGAGTCCGACGCTGTCTCCTCGAGCGGCCTCTCGATCACGATTCCGATGCTGGCGGTGACCTCGGTCGCCGCCGCCGCCGCGCTCTGGGCGCTCTGGCGGTTGCGGCGCGAAGCGGAGGAGCGGCAGCGCGTGCTCGACGCGCTCGCGTCCTCGCGGGCGCTCTTGGGCGCGCAGCCGGCGGCGGTCTATCGCCGCGACCGCCGCACCGGCCTCGAGACGGTGATCCCCGGCAGCTCCACCAAGCTCGGCCTCGACCGGACATCGGGCTTCACCGATTTCCTCGCCTGCTTCGATACCGCCGACGCGGCGGCGCTCATGGAAGCGCGCCGCCATCTCGGCGAGCATGGCGAGGAGTTTCATCTGGAGGCGCGCGCCTCGCGCTCCGACACGCTCTTCGAGGTGATCGGCCGGCGGATGACCGGCGAGGCCGGCGATGCCGAGGTGATCTGGTTCATCGAGGCGGGCGGCCGCGCCCATGTGATCGCCGAGCGCGACGCGGCACGCGTCGAGCGCGACCGGCTCCGCCAGGTGCTGGACGCGCTGCCGCTCGCGGTCTGGCACCGCCGCACCGACACCCTCGCGCTCATCGACTGCAACCGCGTCTACGGCCAGGCAGTGGAGGCAAGCCGCGCCCAGGCGATCGCCGAGGGCCGCGAGCTCGGCGCCCGCGTGCTGGGCGATCAGGGCCGCGAGCTTGCCGAGCGCGCGCGGCAGACCCAGATCGCCCAGTCCGAGAGCCATCACATCGTGGTGGCGGGCCAGCGCCGCCTGCTGGAGTTCACCGAGCAGCCCCTCGACGGCAGCGACGAGATCCTGGGCTTCGCCCGCGACTTCACCGATCTGGAGACCATGCAGGCGGAGCTCGCCCGCCATGTCTCCGCCCATGGCGAGGTGCTGGAGAACGTCACCGTCGCGGTGGCGATCTTCGGGCCGGACACCCGGCTCACCTTCTTCAACTCCGCCTTCGCCCAGCTCTGGCGCCTGGAGGAGGACTGGCTCGCCTCCGAGCCCAGCCTCGACGAGCTGCTGGAGCGCCTGCGCGAGCGCCGCCGGCTGCCGGAATACGCCGACTTCCGCGCCTTCAAGCGCCAGCAGCTCGCCATGTTCACCTCGCTGCTGAGCCCGCAGGAGGAGCTGCTGCATCTTCCCGACGAGCGCACGCTGCGTCTCGTGGTGTCGCCGCATCCCTTCGGCGGCCTCACCTTCGTCTACGAGGACGTCACCGACAAGCTGGCGCTGGAGCGCTCCTACAACACCTTGATCGAGGTGCAGCGCGAGACCCTCGACAATCTCTACGAGGCGGTGGCGGTGCTCGGCAGCGACGGCCGGCTCAAGCTCTGGAACCCGGCCTACGCGCAGATCTGGAAGCTGCCGGCCGAGGCGCTGGTGGGCGAGCCCCATGTCGGCGAGATCGTCGAGCGGACGCGCGCGCTCTTCGAGCTGCCGGGCTCGCCGGAGCCCTGGGTCTCGCTCAAGGAGCGCATCATCAACCGTCTGATGGCGCACAACGAGGAGAGCGAGCGGCTGCAGCGCGCCGACGGCTCGGTGCTGCACGCCTCGATCGTGCCGCTGCCCGACGGCAACGTGCTGCTGAGCTACCTAGACATCACCGATTCGACCCGCGTCGAGCGCGCGCTGCGCGAGCGCAACGAGGCGCTGGAGACCGCGGGCCGGCTCAAGAGCGAGTTCATCGCCAACGTCTCCTACGAGCTCCGGACGCCGCTCAACGCCATCATCGGCTTCGCCGAGATCCTGGCGAACCAGTATTTCGGCAAGCTCAACCCGCGTCAGCAGGATTACAGCCGCGGCATCCTCGACAGCTCGCACCGCCTGATGTCGCTCATCAACGACATCCTCGACCTCGCCACCATCGAGGCCGGCTACATGACGCTGGAGACCCAGGACATCGACATCCACGCCATGATGTCGAGCGTGCTGACGCTCGCGCGCGAGCGCGCGCGCAACCAGAGCCTGCAGCTCAATTTCGACTGCCCGGCGGAGATCGGCGTCATCAAGGGCGACGAGCGGCG